>JAYWDL010000388.1:0-3708 GCA_043779865.1 Polaromonas sp. | reverse complement strand
TTATTCGCTATTGTTTTAATAGCTGACTGCGCACGTATCATGTGCGCTGAAGTCCAAAAACATCCGTAAAAAATCATGCGCAGAGCCGACCGCCTGTTCCAAATCGTCCAGCTTATCCGGGGGCGTCGCCTGACCACGGCGGCGCATCTGGCGCAGCGGCTTGAAGTGTCGCTTCGAACCATCTACCGCGATGTCGCCGACCTGCAGCGCCAGGGCGTGCCGATCGAGGGCGAAGCCGGTGTCGGTTACCGGCTGGGGGCCGGGTTTGACTTGCCGCCATTGATGTTCAGCAACGACGAAGCCAGGGCGCTGGTGGCTTCGGTGCGCATGACGCAAGTCTGGCAAGACCCGGCGCTGGCGCAGGCGGCTGAAGTGGCGCTGGGAAAAATCATGTCGGTGCTGCCCGTGGCGGCGCGGGTCGCCGCCCAGAGCATGGCGGTCTATGCGCCACCGCTCGGCCTTGAGCCTGCGGTGCAAATCACGCTGCAAACCCTGCGCGAGGCGGTGCAGGCGCGCCGCAAACTGCACGTCCATTACCGCGATAGCGCGGACCGGATGAGCCAGCGCACGCTGCGGCCACTGGGTTGCTTTTACTGGGGCAAGGTCTGGACGCTGGCGGCCTGGTGCGAGACCCGCAATGACTTCCGGAGTTTTCGCCTCGACCGCATCGACAGCCTGCGGACGATGGACGGTCCGGCGCAAGCATTTCGCGACGAACCCGGCAAAACGCTGGCTGACTACCTTCGCGCGGTGGCCCCGCCGCAGGTTCAGGCGAAGTGGTCGAACGAGGTATAGGTATTTGGCACAGCGTTGCCCTGGGCATTGACCAGCCGCAGGCCGCTCTCAAGGTCGATGCGGCCAATGCGGGTGATAGCTGTCTGGCTGCTGCGGGCCGCGGCGGCGACACCGGCACGGGCCGACGCTGGCGCGGTGAACAGCAATTCGTAGTCGTCGCCGCCGGCCAGCGCCCAGCCGAGCCACTGATCCGGCCTGATTTCAGGACAAAAAAAGCCATTTACGCGTGTGCAGTATGCGTAATTAGCTACTAAATTAATAGCAATATCGGTTTCCACGGTGGCGCCGACACCGGACTGCTTCATGATGTGGCCAAGGTCGCCCAACAGGCCGTCGCTGACGTCGATAGCCGCTGTCGCAATACCGCGCAATGCCATACCCAGCGCCACACGCGGCGTTGGCTGCTCCAGTCGCAAACGCGCGGCTGCCAGCGCCGGGGCCGGCGCCGCTAGCCTGCCGCGCAACACTTCCAGCGCCAGCCGGGCGTCGCCCAGCGTGCCGCTGACATAAATATCGTCGCCCGCCTGCGCGCCTGAACGCAGCAGCGCCTGGCCACGCGGCACCTCGCCGAACACGGTGATGCAAATATTGAGCGGCCCCTGCGTCGTGTCGCCGCCGACGAGTTCGCAGCCATGAGCATCGGCCAGGGCCAGCAGGCCGCGCGAGAAGGGTTCCAGCCACGCCTCGTCAACTCGCGTCAAGGCCAGCGCCAGCGTGAAGGCCAGCGGCCTGGCACCGCAGGCAGCGAGGTCGCTCAGGTTGACAGCCAGCGCCTTGTGGCCGAGGCTGAACGGATCGACATCGGCAAAGAAATGCCGGCCCTCGACCAGCATGTCGCAGGAAATCGCCAGCTGCATTTCCGGCGAAGGTTGCAGCAGTGCACAGTCGTCGCCGACGCCCAGCACGGCCCGCGTCGCAGGACGCGTGAAGTAACGCGCAATTAGATCGAACTCACCCATGGCGGACAAGCATACAGGCTGCCGGCATAGGGTTTTGCAGGCTTGAAGGCACACGCGCCCCGCCATAACATGGCCCTGGTTCTTTAAAAAAGGAGGCAGCCATGCACAATCTTTGGTCTTTTCCGGCACGCTGCGCGCAGGTCGCCGCCCTGGCATTTGCGCTCTGCCCACCGGGTCACGCCCGCGTGACCCGCATCGTGATCGACGAAACCGCTCCCATGGCCGCGCCTGCCGGCAGCCCGGACGCCGGCATCGCCTATGAGCAGGTAGCCGGCCGCGCCTTTGGCGAACTCGACCCCAGGCGTGCCGGCAACGCGATCATTCAAGACATTGAACTCGCCAAAGATGCCGACGGCAAGGTGCGCTACGTTGCGTCCTTCGTCATCTATAAACCGGTCGATATGCGCAAAGCCAGCGGCTTGATGTGGCACGACGTTCCCAATCGCGGGCGTGTGTTTGCATTTGCTCCGCAAGAGAGCGCCCAGGGCGACATCATGCTGGCCAGCGCATGGCAGGGCGACAACAGCGGCGCCACAACCGTGCGTCCAAAAGCGAGTGTTGCCGGCATGCAGTTCCTGGAGGTACCGGTGGCGCGCGGCCCTGGCGGCGCACCGGTTACCGGCCAGGTGTTGGCGCGCATCGTCAACCGCGCTGGCCCGGCATCGCAGGCGCTGATGGTCCAAACCAATCCCGTGCCCTACCAGCCCGTCACCCTGGACACGACGCAGTCGAAACTGGTGTCTCGCGGCGGCGAAAACATGCGCGGCGAAGTTTTCGATGAAGTCACCATCGCGCCCGCCGATTGGGCCTGGGCACGCTGCGACGCCGGCAACCCGTTTCCCGGAACGCCTGACAAGACGCAAATTTGCCTGAGAAACGGCTTCGACGCCGCACGCCTCTACCAGGTCGTGTTCACCGCCGCCGACCCGTATCTGCTGGGCATCGGCTTTGCCGCCTGGCGCGATGTCGGCGCGTTTTTCAAAAAGGCAGCGGCCGACGACAGCGGCACACCGAACCCGATCGCCAACGGCGTCACCCACAGCATCACGCGCGGTATTTCCCAATCGGGCAATTTCCTGCGCGGCTGGCTGCACCTCGGCTTTAACCGCGATGAAGCCGGCGCCAGGGTGCACGACGGCATGTGGCCGATCATTGCCGGGCGCCGCATTGCCTTGAATTTCCGCTGGGCCCAGCCCGACGGCGTGCTTGAGCTGTACCAGGCCGGCAGCGAGGGCCCGCAGTGGTGGTTGCCGCAGCCGGACCCGGTGCGCGGCCTGCCTGCGGCCGGAATTCTTGACCGCTGCACCGCCACGCGCACCTGCCCGAAAATCATCGAGCATTTCGGCTCTGCCGAGGTCTGGGCGCTCAAACTCACGCCCGAGTGGGTCGGCACGGACGGTAAAACCGACCTGCCCATGCCCGACAGCGTGCGCCGCTACTACATCGCCAGCACAACCCATGGCGGCGGCGCTGGTGGTTTTGACACCAGCCTGCCCGGCGCGGGAATGCCGACGGTTGGCCCGGCTTGCCCTGGCAACAACTTCGGCATTGGCGTGCTGCCGGCCAACCCGATTCGGCATACCCAGACCGTCAATGCCTTGCGCGTGCATTTTCGCGCCTGGGTCATGCAGGGCACACCGCCGCCGCCGAGCCGCTACCCGACGCTGGCGCAAGGAACGCTGGCGCCCGCCAACAAGGCGGCGCTCGGCTTTCCCGCCAGGTTCTGGAAGGCGCAACTGGTGGAGTGGCTGCAAAGCGCGCCACGCAGATAAAAATTCCAGGTTTATCGCTCATTGGCTTTCGCCGGTACCACGTGAACACTTGCGCGGCCCAGGTTGCGGTAGATCCTGCCCCTTCGAACAATGGGCCACCACTCGTAAAGAAATATCTGCATTGGCCGCCACATGGCGACCCAGCCACCAATGAGCAGGCTTTCCTTCAGCAGCCGGAGAAA
>JAYWDL010000387.1:0-3708 GCA_043779865.1 Polaromonas sp. | reverse complement strand
TGCGCCCTCGACCATGTAGCACGCCAGCGTCCAGGGGCTGCCCGAAAAGCCGATCAGCGGCACCCGGCCATTGAGTGCCTTGCGGATGGAGGTAACAGCATCAAACACGTAGCGCAGCTTGTTCATGTCGGGCACTTGCAGCTTGGCCACGGCGGCTTCGTCACGAACCGGCGTGGCAAAACGCGGGCCTTCACCCAGCGCAAACGACAGGCCCAGGCCCATCGCATCGGGCACGGTCAGGATGTCGCTGAACAAAATGGCGGCGTCCAGCGAGAAACGCTCCAGCGGCTGCAGCGTGACTTCGGTCGCGTAATCGGTATTCGTCGCCAGCCCCATGAAACTGCCGGCCTGGGCGCGCGTGGCGCGGTACTCGGGCAAATAGCGGCCGGCTTGGCGCATCAGCCAGACAGGCGTGTAATCGGTCGCCTGACGCAGGCAGGCACGCAGAAAAGTGTCGTTTTGAAGGGGTGCAAACATGTGCAGATTGTCTCAGGTGTGGGCGGGCCGCTTGCTGCTCCTTTTCGGCATCCTGACTGCATTGGCGGCTAGCCACGGCGCAGCTTCGGATTTACCATGGCATCGTGCGTTTTTTCTTTGACTCGGAAAGGGATCTGCCATGCACATGAATGACCAGGAATATTTTCGCAGCTGTATTGCCAAGGAGCGCCATCTGGCGCAACTGCTCGGCCATCACCACATCGAAGAATGTTACGAAAGCGCAGGAACACTCTGGGACAACGCCCAGGCCTTGCCGCAGTGGACGCGCGACTGGCGGGCCTGCGGCCCCTTGATGACCGAATACAGACTCACGGTGACTTATGGTGACGGACCGGTACCAGGGGGCAGTGGTTTCGCGCGTATGGGCGCCACCACCGTTTATTTCGCGGACCATCCCACGCGGGACCGCGCGGTGATGTTCGGCATTGTAAAGGAGCTGATCTTTCTGCTGGAGCATGGCAAGCTCGTCAAGCCCGCTCAGGCTGCTCAGGCCGCGTAGTTTTCCGGCCGGCCAGGAAGCCGTGCCGTAGTACTTTATCCCGCAGCCGCCGCGTCGGCGTCCGGGTGTTTAAGCAGCAGGCGCTCGAGCGCGTTGAGGGTGTCGTAGGACTCGGCAAAGTCGGCAAACAAGGTAGCGTTATCCGGCGCTGCGGCCTGACCGTGCCATTCGACCCGAAACTGGTCAAAAATCTCGCCAAAATTTCTCTGGCCGTCGATCAGCCGCAGGATTTTCGCGCCATATTTGCCCGGATTCACCATCACGGACACGCCGGAATGCTGGTGCTTGAGCATGAAAGGCTGGCCGCGGTTGCTGCCAAAAACCTGCGCTGCCAGCTCGCCGGTCAGCGGCTCATGGTAGAAAAAAGGAATGTAGGCCGCATCGCCATAAGGGGCGGTGCTGCTGGCGTTTCGCGTGAGGTAGAGCGAATGCGTGATGATGTTGCCAATCATCAGCTCGGCCATTTCATACTGCTGCCTGAGCGGCAGTTTGCGCAACTGGGCGGTCATGGCGGGTGGCTTGCTGCCCAGCACCATGTGCGGCAGATAGGGCGAGCGGCCGCGCTGCACATCGCTGAACGCCATGTGCATGCCGTGCCCTCCAGGTGTAGTGCCCAGCCAGTCAAACAGTTCACCCACGCTGTACGAGCGGTCCTGTGAATGCAGCAGCAGGTCGTAAATGCCGGCGTCACCCAGCTTGTGGTCGTGGTGCAGGGTTTCGCTGCGAATGAACCAGTTGCTGGCCGGCAGGCTGCCCAGCAGGTCGCGCGTGTTGGCTATCTTGCGCTTGTCGTCGGCTTGCCTGTCGGTCTGATCGCCATTGACCAGACGCATCAGCGCCTGCATCTGATAGACCCCGGTGCGGCCGGTCGTGGCATAGACCATCAGGCCGATCGCGCCGTCGTCCTTGAGCGCGCTGCGCAGCACCCTGAGCCCCAGGTCCGGGTCAGCCAAATGGTGCAGCACGCCGCTGCAGTTGATGTAGTCGAACTTGCCCAGCCCAAGCGCCGGCAGGCTCAGCAGCGAGTAATTCACCCAGGTGATATTGCTCAGGCCGCGAATGCGGGCGCGCTCTTTTGCCAGTGCGGTACTGGCTTCACTCATGTCCAGGTGCACGATTTCAGCATTCGTTCCCTTCAACTGCTCGGCCAGGAAAATGGTTGCATCGCCGGTGCCACCGCCGGCCACCAGCGCCCTGAAACCGTTTTTAAACGACTGCTTTCCGGCAAAACAGTAGTGGTTGATCATCGGCAGGTCTTCCAGCCACGTCAGCACCAGGCGCTTGCGCTCGTCCTCCGGGTTGCAGGGCGGATAGGGCAGGGCTTCGTACTGGCTTTTGACCTTGGGCAGGTAGTTGTGGGGCATGAACGTCTCGAAAAAAGAAAAAGGCTGAAGGCCAATACCGTATTGTCGGCGAGCCGCCTGTCGGCCCCAAGGCTCAGCGTACCGGCAAAAACTGCAGGAAGGTAGCGCCCAGCAGGTTTTGCACATAGGAGATTACGGCGCGGCGGTATTTCTCGGTCAGCACCTCGGCCAGCAGGTCCAGCCGGCCGATGATCTTGCCAAATTCGCGCTCGAAGCTCAGGTTGCGGTCCTGGGCGGATATTTCGTTGGCCAGCAGCAATGGCTGGCCTGCGGCATTGCGCCGGCTCGACAGCAGCCACACGGCGATCTCGATATTGCGGGCAGCGTTGTAAATGTATTGCGCATCCAGGCCATCGACCAGATAAACACTTGTTTTGCCGCCGTGGGCAGTCACCAGCATGTCGGCGCTGGCATAAACAAAGGCGGCCACCCGGTCGCCGGTGAAATCGGGACTCAGCGCAAGCGATAGCGCGGCTGTCTCGCGTTTGCCCTGCAGTTCGGGCCAGGGCGCAGGGCTTTCGATGGCGCTACGTAGTTGCTTGAGGGCAGCGTCGCGGCTGATGGCGCCGGTCTTTCGCCATTCCGCCGGATTGCGCTTGTACAGCTTGTCGGCAATGCGCAGCAGGCTGTCCAGGTTGTCACGCATTCCCAGCGTGGCCATGCGGTTCACGTCCGATTGCGCCAGTTCCGCCGGCCCCATGGGGGCGACCTGCGCTTCGCCGCGCGATGCTTTTGGCGCGCTGGCGCAACTCGCCAAAAGCATCAGCGCCAGCGAAAAAACAAGGGGTGGAGCAAAGCGCCGCGACTCAGGCATGGCTCTGCCGATACAGCTCAGCGCGATGACGCGCCCGGCTGTGCGGGCACCTGCAGCAGGCCGCTCGACAGCAGCACCCGGTGATCAATCTTCAGGCACCGGTCCTGCACGACCAGCAGGCCTGCCGCTTCAGCTTTGGCGGCAGCAGCGGCATTCGCCACGCCGAGCTGCATCCAGACCGCCTTGGCACCAATGGCAATGGCGTCTTCAATGATGGGCGGGATGTCTTCGCTGTTGCGAAAGCAGTTCACCAGCTCGATTTTTTCGTGCTGCGCCGCTTCCTGCAGCGTGGCATAGGCTTTTTCGCCCAGCACTTCAATCGCATTCGGGTTGACGGGAATAATGCGGTAGCCAGCGGCCTGCATATACCGCGACACATCAAAACTGGCCCGGTGCGGCTTGGGCGACAGGCCCACCACCGCAATCGTCAGGCAGTTATTGAGGATGTAGGGGATGCGCTTGGCGCGGGGGGGTGGATACACCATAATTTGAACTCCTTCAATGAGAAATCACAGCCTGGCCAGTTCGGCCCT
>JAYWDL010000386.1:0-3711 GCA_043779865.1 Polaromonas sp. | reverse complement strand
GCACAGACTGCATTCAGGGTGACGATTTGCTCGTCAAGCCCGCTGCTCAAGAAGTCACGCACGCACGTGAAGCCGGTGTTTCCCGACTTATCAACCCGCATGCAAAACGGGATCCCACGCTGGTTCAATACCGCCACCAGCCACCGGCAAGGGTAGCCCCGATCAAGGAGCAGCAAGTCACCAGTCCCCAGCCGATCAAGATGCTCGAACAGCATTTGCCGTTCACTCTCATGCACGCTGTGCAGGGAGGCCGCCAGCATCAATTCGCTGCCTGGAAGGAACAGCCCAAAACCAATCTGGTCAGCCAGCGCGGCGCGTTTGACGTCGCTTGCACGCAAGCCGAAACGCAATGTGGAGGCGTCTGCGGCAACAAGGCGCAATCCGTTCCAGAGTGAGACAAAGCCATAGTGCTCGGCGCGCCGGATCACCCAGTCATTGAGCCCAGGGATGGCGCTCACGCTGAGCTTGGCGCGTGCCAGTGCAAACGCTTGGGCGGACACATGGCGCACCCATTGGGCTTTCTGGTTCAAATGCGCAAAGAACTCGTCGAGTTCGGCTTGGACGCTTTTTCGCATGCCCGACAGAAGCAGTGCAACCAAGGCTGGCAGAGGCAATTTTCGGCTACGGGTGAAGGCCATTGGATGGAGCGGATGGCGAGCAGTTACGAGAAATTCTGGGGACTGAAGATGAGCGGAAAGATCCGAAAAGAGTGCGATTACAGACATGTCAGCCAATAGAAAAAAATCTATTGGCTGGAGAAAATAAATTTCAAAAAGTCAAGTCTTTTCCGGCTTCTGCCTCAACTATTTACGCCTGATTCCTTAACTTCGGAGGATTGGGTGTGGAGCTACGGTTAAACATTCTGCGCAAAGGCCACAAGCCTCATGCGCACAAGCGGACTGCAAGGCCCGTCCAATCGACTGAACAAGTCTGTCGAAGAATGCTGAGGTAAAGGGTATGGGAAACGCATGTGAACGTTCGATTGAACCGTCGTAAGAATAGAACAGCTTACGCTTGTCTCTCGGTGCAAACTGAGGAGCTGTAGCCAAAAGGCACCACGTAGGCCACTGTTTGTCATCGACTGCAGTGGGTTCCCCAACACGTGCGGCGGAAAGAACGTCTCTAACCCCATCGCCCGGCTTGCCAGCCGGGTGGATACGCTGGGAAACGAGGTAAACCCCATGCATCGCCTGCGCGTCCGAAAGGACGCGCAGGCAACCGAAGCGCAAGCAACGGCCACGGTGCAGGGGGCAGAGGAAGTAGCAAAAAGCGAATGGCCGTCTGTAATGGGCGGCATAGAGGTTCAAGATTTGCCTCACTGTGAAAGCAGGCCCACTTGCTACAGGTGCAACGGCGCAAAGCCGCTGCGAACTTTAAAACGACCCATGGGGTGCAATGCCCCTCGTGGGCCGCACTCCGTCTGGGTTTACCAAACCGGAGAAAAGTATGGAAAACATCCCAGAAGTGAATGGCAACATTCGCGACAAAGATGCTGCGTCTCCGGGCAAACCAAATAACTGGCACTCCATTGATTGGGGTCTGGTGATGAAGTTTGTCGGGAAAGCGCAGCTGCGCATCGCGCAGGCAGAAAAAGAACAGGACCATCGAAAGGTCTCACGACTTCAGAGAAATCTTGTTCGTTCTTGGCAGGCCAAGGCATTGGCCATCAGGAAAGTTACGACAAACCTGGGGAAGCGGACGAGTGGCATCGACCGCGAACTATGGGACACGCCAGACGCCAAATGGGGCGCTGTGTGTCGATTGAACAGCACACGCTACAGAGCTTCACCGCTCAGACGCGTGTACATCCCGAAATCAAACGGAAAGGAACGCCCTCTGGGTATCCCAACCATGTTTGACCGAGCGATGCAGGCGCTGCATCTACTCGGGCTGGAGCCCATTGTGGAAGGTAACTCTGACCCGAACTCTTATGGGTTCAGGAAGGAGCGTTCAACCCACGATGCGCGTAGCCAGTTGTTTGTGTGCTTATCCAAGAAGACCTCGGCCCAATGGATCCTGGACGCAGACATCAAAGGATTCTTCGACCACATCAATCATGAATGGCTGATGCGCCACGTCCCGACGGACAAACGCATCTTGCAGCAGTGGTTGAAGTCGGGTGTCATTAACAAAGGACACCTTGAACGCACCGAGATGGGAACCCCACAAGGAGGCATCATCTCGCCCACTTTGGCAAATATCACGCTCAACGGACTGGAACGCGGTTTGTACAAGCACCTCAGTCACAAGCTGGGGGCCAGTCAAACCACAAAAGCCAAAATCCATCTGGTGCGGTATGCCGACGATTTCGTTGTTACGGGCGACTCGCGAGAGTTGCTGGAATCCACGGTCAAACCTTGGATAGTCGAGTTCCTGCGCGAGCGTGGACTCGTGCTGTCAGAGGAGAAAACGCAGATCGTCCATATCGAGCAAGGCTTTGATTTCTTAGGATGGAATCTCCGAAAATACGGGGAAAAGCTACTCATCAAACCGAGCAAGAAAAACGCAAAAGCGTTCTATGGCAAGGTACGGGAAATAATTGGTACTTCACTTTCGATGCCTACTGAAACGCTGATAAAGCGCCTGAATCCGCTGCTGCGGGGATGGGCAACTTATCACAAAGGGGTGGTGGCAAAAGCCACTTTCTCAAAGCTCGACCACCAGATTTACTGGCGGCTGATGCGTTGGGGGCTCAGACGCCATCCTCGGAAAAGTGCCAAGTGGGTACTGGAGCACTACTGGAAGCGTCCGCATGGACGCTGGGACTTCATGTCCACTGCAAACGAGTGTGATGGAACCGGTGCTGAACAGTCGAAGCTGCTGGCGCTCATTAAGCTGGCGGACACACCGATTGTTCGGCACATAAAAATAAAGGGGGACTACAACCCCTTCGACAAGGACTGGCTGGTTTACGGCGAAGAGTTGAGG
This sequence comes from Polaromonas sp., assembly GCA_043779865.1. GTDB lineage: Bacteria > Pseudomonadota > Gammaproteobacteria > Burkholderiales > Burkholderiaceae_C > Polaromonas. The sequence goes on along the minus strand of JAYWDL010000386.1, from coordinate 783 downwards.
GCTAAACGGATGTCGAGAGACATTTACGACGCACAACGCTTTAAGCTGTGGACGAGCCAGGTCGGTGCCTGCGCGCTGTGCAAGACGCCAATCGACGACCTCGATGACTGCGATGACCACCATTTGGTCTACCGTCAACACGGGGGAAGTGACGCGTTGAACAACAGGGTGCTGCTGCATCGCGTATGTCACAGGCGTGTCCACGCCCTGGGTTTGGAGGTAACCAAGCCGGTCCCTGCACGGGGACTTTAATCTGACGCGATAGACTAGTGCCATGCAGCACGTTAAATCTATCAAGTCAGTGGTTGTGCTTGAGCCGTATGCGTTGAAAGGCGCACGTACGGTTCTTAGGGGGGAGGGGTTTCAGCAATGAAATCCTTCCTACCCTCCTGCTTTCGATGCGACTCCAAGAACGCGGTCTGGCCGGGCCGCCGGGCATTTTTACGGGCGGCTGCCGGCTCGGCGGCCACGGCGGCACTGACCACGCCCGCGCTGGCGCAGGTCAGCGTCGGCAGGTCGTCGCAGCTGCGCAACCTGGTGCCCGCCGAAGCACTCGAGACCGCCGCGACACAGGAATATTCCAAGCTGCTGGCCGAGGCGCGAAGCCAGGGCGCGCTGGCCCAGCCGGGCAATCCGCAACTGCAGCGCCTGCGCACCATCGCCGCCAAACTGGTGCCGCAAACGGCGCAGTGGAACGACCGCGCCAGACAGTGGAAGTGGGAAGTCAACCTGATCGGCAGCAAGCAGATCAACGCCTTTTGCATGCCCGGCGGCAAGATCGCT
>JAYWDL010000385.1:0-3723 GCA_043779865.1 Polaromonas sp. | reverse complement strand
AGCGTGTTGTGGCCGCGCATGCGGTGGTAGCGCGTGAGCGAGTCCATGATGGTCTGGTTGAACGCATGGCCCATGTGCAGCGTGCCGGTCACGTTGGGCGGCGGCAGCTGAATGCTGAACGACGGTTTGGCGGCGTCCAGTGTCGGCTCGTACAACCCGCTCTGCTCCCACAGCGGCCCCCACTGGCTTTCAATGGCTGCAGGCTCAAAAGATTTTGCGAGACTGTCCAGGCCGGGTGTCGGGGCAGGCGTGTTGGCAGCGGGCGCGCCGGCGGCGTCAGGTGCGGCGTTGGAAAGCGTGGTGGCAGCTGGGGTCATGGCGCAATGAAAAACGGCATCCGGGGGATGCCGCGTGGGTTGTATGAAACGAACCCGATTTTATTCGACTGGCCCGCTGGCGTGCATTACGCGCTGGCGCCGCCTGCCTTCGGCGGTTCGAACTTCGCCGCCTCGATGCAGTCGCGCAGAAGCGCCGTGTCACCCAGCTGATGCGCCAATACCAGAATCAGCCGCGCATTGAGCAGCTCGGAGGCGTCCCGGCTCAGGCCCAGGTGCGCGTCGAGCAATTGCTCATAAAACGCGTCCGCGTCCTGAAAGTGATTGTTCTGGAAATTGGCTTTCATGCGGCCTTCATGGGTAATTCAGGTGCCTTGCCCAGTGCCATGGTCAGCGCGCGCACCAATGACGTGTCGATGCTTTCGCCGCTCGCCGCCAGGTAGCCATCAGGCCGCAGCACGGCCCAGGCGTGGCCGAAGACGTGGCAGGTGGCCTGCAAGTGACCGTGCGTGTCGATGACGTGTTCCTGCACCGCCGCGTTGCCTCCCGGCGCAATCACCTGCACGCAGCGTACGTCTTCCTCGGCAGAAAGTTCCCGCAGGCGTCTGACGGCAGGCGCGCCGAGATCACCAAACACCAGTAGCAACAGTCGTCCACCTGCCCAGTGCATCAGGTCGATCAACTCGCCAGCGCTGCCATCAGCCCATCCAAAAGCCACATTCTGGGTGGCGCGCCCGCCCGTGGGCCCGCACACGCTGGAGTGCGCGTAGGTGCTGGGTGTGGACATGCGGCCGGTGTTGACGAGTTGCCGGGCGAAGGCGTGCTTGCGCGCCAGGCCGAGGGCTGCCGTTCTGAACAGTCGCTCGGCACCATCAGCCGGGCGCAAAAATCTGGCCGTGCGGTTGGTCACCAGCACGTTGTGCGCGGCGGCTTCGTGGCGCTCGGCGTGGTAGCTGCCGAGCAAAGCCGGTGCGGCGCGACCCTGCACCACAGCCGCGAGTTTCCAGGCCAGGTTGTCGGCGTCCTGCACGCCCGAATTGCCACCGCGTGCGCCGAAGGGGCTGACGACATGCGCCGAATCGCCGACGAAAAAAACGCGGCCGTGCCGCAATTGATCCAGGCACTCGCTGCGGTAGGCATACGGGCCGACCCAGACGATTTCGCATTCTTCGGGGCTCAGGCTGCGGCCAAACTGGGCATTGAGCCGCGCCCGCACCAGCTCTTCGCGGCTGACCTCCTCGGGGTCGGCGTCAGGCAGCATCTGATAGTCGATGCGCCACACACCATCGGCCATCAGGTGCTGCCACACGGCGCGCCCCTCGTTGAACGGCGCTTCAATCCAGGTGTGGCGCTCCACCGGCGGCGAATGCTTGAAGCGCACGTCGGCAATGCACCATCGGTCGTCGCCTTTCTTGGCGGTGACGGAGGCCTGGCACCAGTTGCGAAACGGGCTGTGCGAGCCGCTGCAGTCGATCACATGTTCGGCTTCGAGCGAATAAGAACCCGCAGGGGTTTCAATGGTCAGCGTGGCAAAGCTGTCGTTTTGTGCAAAGCCGCTGATGCGGTGCTTCCAGCGCAATTCGACCGGCCCTTCGCCAGCGTCACTGCCGATGAGTTGTTCCACCAGATAACCCTCGATATAAAACTGCTGGATATTGATGAATGGCGGCTCGACGCTCAGCGAATGCGTTTGCTGCTGGCGCAAGTCAAATGAATAGACTTCGTCAGCCCCGGCGAAGGTGCGGCCCACACTCCATTGCACGCCTTTATTTGCGATGCGCCGGTAAATTCCTAGACGCTTGAAAATCTCAAGCGTTTTCTGCGCGTAGCAGATGCCGCGTGACGACGCGCCTTTCACGCCCACCGTGTTGTCTTCGTCCAGCAGCAGGGCCTTGACGCCGTATTGGGCCAGCGCACAGGCCAGCGTCAGGCCGCTGATGCCGGCGCCGACGATGACGATGCGGTGGCGTTTGACTTCACCGGTGCGGAGTTCGGGCGGCTCGATGAACGGATATTCAGGTAGCGCGTAGCCGCTGCCGCCGGAAAACTCGTAGCCATTGGTGAACGCGGCGTGCGCCATCGTTTCGTCGGCTGTTTTTCTTGTTTTATAAGTCATTTCAGTAGTGTCCCAACGTTCTTCAGAGGAGAGCGAGCTGATTGGGCTCGAAATCCGAGTCTGAATCCGGTGATGGTGGCATAAGTAGTTGATTTATAGGGATAGTTTCAAACATGGACAGGCTCAAGATTTGTAGGATTTCATACAGGCTGTGATGGTCAAGATGCAAACGCTTCTTCGCAATGGCAATCAGCAAGTAGGTCGATATGGCAATCCAGATCTGCGTCTTCACCGCGTTCTCGCTGGTGCCGAAGAACACCTTGATGCGCAGGTGTTGCTTGATCCACTTGAAGAACAATTCCACCTGCCAGCGCTGGCGGTACAGATCGGCAATCAACTCCGGTTTCAAGGTGAAGTTGTTGGTCAGAAACACCAGCCGCTTGCCGGTGTCGTCCCTGGCCACCACCCGGCGCATCGTCGTGGGGTAGTCCTTGCCCGCAAGATGCCCCGACAGCACGCCAGTCTGATCGCACAGCACCGACGTACCAGCCCGATCCACAGGATGGGAGTAGCGCCGCTTGAACTTGGTGTTGCTCTTGGAGCGGGTCACGAAGAATGCTTTGGCCTCGTGAATCACGAACAATCTTGCAAAGTCCAGATAGCCCCGGTCCATCAGGTAGAAAGCCCCCGGCTCCAGCACCAAGTCGTCCATCACATTGACCTCGTGCGTCTTGCCGTCGGTGATGTGAATGAAGCTGGGGATATTGCCCCTCAGGTCCAGCAGCGTGTGCAGCTTGATGGCGGCCTTGGTGGAGCGAAATGGGGCCCACGCAAACACCGACAGACACAGATCGATGGTGCTGGCGTCGAAGGCATACACAGCCGTGTCGAGTTCCACGCCAAACGGATCCTTGGCATACAGAGGCCGCGTCAAGCCAATCAGATGCTGGGCGAAGTCGGCATAGATTTGCCACGGGCGCGTGGCGTTCGCATTGGCCAGCGTGTTGCGCGAAATCGTCTGACAACGAAAACCCATGTGGTACAGCCGCCGGGCTTGGGCACGCAGGTTGACTTCGATGTCGCGCAGGGATTCGCGGTAGGTCAACTGGGCAAAGGCCATGGCGAAAAACTGGTCCAGACAAGAGAAGTCTTTGACCTTGTGTTCTCCATCGTGATCGGCCACACAGCGGCGAAAGGTACTCAGCGGCAGATACAGCATGAGTTGCGCAAAAACGAGCTTGCCTTGGTGCATGGGGATTTTTGCGGATTTCCGCCAAAAAACCCCAAGTCTGACTTTCGACGTTCAAATCGAGACCAGACTGAAACACCAAATTCATCAAGTAAATCATTAACTTACGACGCTCCGACGTGACAACGTTGGGACACTACTGA
>JAYWDL010000384.1:0-10466 GCA_043779865.1 Polaromonas sp. | reverse complement strand
GTGGACAAGCTCGAATGCAGCTTGCCCACATGCCCACCGGGCCCGACTACCACCGGCCATTGTGAATGTTGCGTTCCACACGAAACGACGAGGGGCCCAAGCACGCCACAGTCGCAATCCTTCAACCGTCTCGTTGTCGGGATAGTCAAAGTCGGCAATCAGGCGGTGCAGGTCTTGGCAGTCTAGGGGTCCCCAAGTGCAGCTTTTGTCTGCTAGCCGCTTGAGAAGCGTTCGTCGATGTAGCAGGTACACCGACTCCAATGGGAAGTGCTCCATGTATGGGACACGTGCATTGGTAGCCCAATGCCATTGGGCCAGGAAGTACGCGCGCATGCGCAACCGAATTGGCGCCTTGCCCTCATAAAGCGCGACTACATCCTCCTGAAGTCGACGGGCAACCTCGGTCGACAGGTACAACTCCTGATGTCGATCGCATAGGAAGAGTGAGCGCTGGGGCATCTCGCAGCCAACGATATTGCACTCTGTCCGGTCGTAGTGGGCCAGCATCTTTGGCGCGTGAGGCTAGTGGAACAAGGCTGATTGTCTAGCCGAACAGTCGACATCCGCCGCGACGGTTCGAATGGTCGCAACGCGAGTGCAGTGAACCTTCGCAAACCGTAGCTGAGCGCACCTTCTTTCGCCTATGCAGTCGTCGCAATGCGCTCGTCGGCCGCCTATGTTCGGCCCATAACGGGCTTTGAGTGACATCGGATCGGCTGTCGCGACAACTGCCATTCGAAAGCGTTGCCGCTCCGCCCTCTCGTCAGCGGAGCACACCCCGCACGCCCATGAACCGTGAGTACCCGGCGAAGAAGACCAGCAGCCCTGCGATGACCGCACTCGTGATCGCCATCTGCTGGCCCATGATTGCGCCGCCGTTGGTGAGGACGTAGGTGTAAAGCAGGCTGACGAGAAATGCCGCCAGCGACAGGACGAAGACGGGCAGCGCCAGCTTCCTGCGCATCAGCAAGAGGATCGAAGCCCCGAACGCCCCGAAGACGCCGACGGCCCAGACAACGGTCATCCAACCCGGCATCTGCTGATAGTGGGCGATTTGATCCGGCGTCATTCCCGCACTGGCCAGGTACTTGGGGCCCTGCACCATGTTCATCACGAAGTCGAACACGCCGATGGCGTTGAACAGCAAGGCGATCACGCCGGTCAGCCAAAGGTGCCAGGGCGTTTTCATGGGCGCGTCTGTCATCTTGATCTCCAATTGCCGGCCGATTCTCGCCGCAAGCCATCGCCCAGGGCAACGCCCCCCGCGACCCTAGAATTGACGTGCACGTCAACCACGTCGCTCTCGCGTCAACAGGCCCCGGAGACCCCATGCCCACGCTGGCCAGCAAGCTCAACGCACGATCCGAAGATTTCAAGGCCAATGCGGCGGCGATGCGCGTGCTGGTCGATGACCTGAACGCCAAGTTGGCGACCATCGCACTGGGCGGCGGCGACGGTCCGCGCGCCAAGCATCTCTCGCGCGGCAAGCTGCTGCCGCGCGACCGCGTCGAGATGCTCCTGGACCCCGATACGCCGTTCCTCGAAATCGCGCCGCTGGCGGCGATGGGCGTTTATCAAGACCGTGACGGCAGCGATGCCGCGCCGGGGGCGGGCGTCATCACCGGCATCGGCCGCGTGGCCGGGGTCGAATGCGTCATCGTCTGCAACGATGCGACGGTGAAGGGCGGCACCTACTACCCGCTGACGGTGAAGAAGCACCTGCGCGCGCAGGAAGTGGCGCGCGAGAACCGCTTGCCCTGCATCTACTTGGTAGACAGCGGTGGCGCGAACCTGCCGAACCAGGACGAGGTCTTCCCCGACCGCGACCACTTCGGCCGCATCTTCTACAACCAGGCCGTGATGAGTGCGGCCGGCATCCCGCAGATCGCGGTGGTGATGGGCTCGTGCACGGCAGGTGGCGCCTATGTGCCGGCGATGAGCGACGAGACCATCATCGTCAAGAACCAGGGCACGATCTTTTTGGGCGGACCGCCGCTGGTGAAGGCGGCCACCGGTGAAGTGGTGACGGCCGAAGACCTGGGCGGTGGTGATGTGCATACACGTCTCTCCGGCGTGGCCGACCACCTGGCGCAGAACGATCTGCATGCGCTGTCCATCGCCCGCACCGCGGTGGCCAACCTTAACCAAAAAAAGGCGCTAGCCCTCGCACTTAAAGAGCCTGTTGCTCCTTATTTTGTAGCAGAAGAGCTTTACGGCGTGATCCCTACCGACACCCGCAAGCCCTTTGACGTGCGCGAAATCATAGCCCGCATCGTCGACGGTTCCGAGTTCCACGAATTCAAATCCCGCTTCGGCACCACGCTGGTCACCGGCTTTGCGCACATCGAAGGTATGCCGGTGGGCATCATCGCCAACAACGGCATTTTGTTTAGCGAGTCGGCGCTCAAGGGCGCGCACTTTATCGAGTTGTGCTGCCAGCGCAAGATCCCGCTGGTCTTTTTGCAGAACATTACCGGCTTCATGGTCGGGCGCAAATACGAAAACGAAGGCATCGCCCGCAACGGCGCCAAGATGGTCACCGCCGTGGCCACGGCCGCCGTGCCAAAGTTCACCGTCATCATCGGCGGCAGCTTTGGCGCCGGCAACTACGGCATGTGCGGCCGGGCGTTTTCGCCGCGCTTCCTCTGGATGTGGCCGAATGCACGCATCAGCGTCATGGGCGGCGACCAGGCCGCTGGCGTGTTGGCCACCGTCAAGCGCGACGGCATCGAGGCGCGCGGCGGCGCCTGGAGCGCGGAGGAAGAAGAGCATTTCAAGGCGCCGATCCGCAGCCAGTACGAGCACCAGGGTCATCCGTATTACGCCACGGCGCGGCTGTGGGACGACGGCGTGATCGACCCGGCCGACACCCGGCGCGTGCTGGCGCTGGGGCTGAGCGCCTCGCAAAATGCGCCGATTCCCGAGACGAAATTCGGCCTCTTCAGGATGTAAGCCATGACGACTGCTATTCAAACCACCCAACAGGGCGCCGTGCTGACGCTCACGCTCAGCCGCCCCGACATCCGCAATGCCTTCAACGATGAAGTCATTGCCGAAATCACCGCTGCTTTCCAGGCTGCCGCCGGCCGCGCCGATGTGCGCGTCGTGGTGCTGGCCGCCGTGGGACCGGCTTTTTGCGCCGGCGCCGACCTGAACTGGATGCGCCGCATGGCCGACTACAGCTATGCGGAAAACCTGGCCGACGCGGGCCAGCTGGCCGACATGCTGCACATGATCTATCAATGCCGGAAGCCGACGATCGCCCGCATCCAGGGCGACGTCTATGCCGGCGGCCTCGGGCTGGTGGCGGCATGCGACATCGCTGTCAGCGTCGATACGGCGAACTTTTGCCTCAGCGAAGTCAGGCTCGGGCTGATTCCGGCCACCATCAGCCCCTACGTCATTCGCGCCATGGGCGCGCGGGCGGCACACCGCTATTTTTTGACGGCGGAGCGTTTTGACGCGCAGGAGGCGCATCGCATTGGCCTGGTACACGCCGTGACAAGCGCCGATGCGCTGGATGCGAAAGTCGCTGAAATCACGCAGGCGCTGGTGAACGCGAGCCCGGCGGCGGTCAAAGCCTGCAAGCAACTGGTGCAGGATGTGGCCGGGTGCGAGATCTCGGCGAAGCTGATTGCCCACACCGTGCAGGGCATTGCCGACATTCGCTCCAGCGAGCAGGGCAAGGAGGGCGTTCAGTCGTTCCTGCAAAAGCGCAAGCCGTCCTGGCTGGCATGACGCACATCAAAAAGGCTTAATCATGCAAATCCTCGACACCGCGCAACTGGTCGCCCTGGCCGGCGCCCTGGGCTGGGCCAGCGGCATCCGGCTCTATCTGGTGGTGTTGCTCACGGGGCTGGCAGGTTACCTGGGGTGGATTCCTCTCCCGCAAGGCCTGCATTTGCTGGCCAACCCGCTGGTGCTTGGCGTCAGCGGATTCATGGTGTTCGTCGAGTTTTTCGCCGACAAGATTCCGGGCCTGGATTCACTGTGGGATGTGGTCCACACGGTGATTCGCGTGCCGGCCGGGGCGGCGCTGGCGGCGGGTGTTTTTGGTGCGGACAGCAGCGTAATGGGACTGGTCGCCGCCTTGCTTGGCGGCACGCTGGCCGCGACCAGCCATGCCGCCAAAGCCACTACCCGCGCTGCCATCAATACCTCACCGGAACCGTTCACCAATGTGGGTGCGTCGCTGCTTGAAGACAGTGCCGTACCGCTGGGCTTGTGGCTTGCCGTTGCGCATCCCTTTGTGTTTATTCCCGCACTGGCGCTGGTGCTGGTGCTCAGTGTCTGGCTGATCCGTCTGTGCTGGCGGTTTTTAAGGCAGCTGTTTACGCGAATGGCGCGCATTTTCAGCGGCAAATCTGATCCGGGGTTGCCGCCCGCTTTTACCCTGAAGTCCCCTTTTTCAAAGAACGATCCCCATGTTTAAAAAGATACTGATTGCAAACCGGGGTGAGATTGCCTGCCGTGTGGCCGCAACGGCCCGTCGCATGGCCATCAAAACCGTTGCTGTGTACTCGGATGCTGATGCCAGTGCCAAGCATGTGAGCTTTTGCGATGAGGCCATCCACATCGGCGGCAGCGCGCCGAAAGACAGCTACCTGCGCTGGGAAAAAATCATCGAAGCCGCGAAAGCCACTGGTGCCGAGGCGATTCACCCCGGCTATGGTTTCTTGAGCGAAAACGAAGAGTTCGCGCAGGCCTGTGCCGATGCCGGGCTGGTGTTCATCGGCCCGCCAGCGTCCGCCATCAAGGCAATGGGCCTGAAGGCCGAGTCCAAGCAGCTGATGGAAAAAGCCGGCGTTCCGCTCGTTCCGGGCTACCACGGCGCCGACCAGGATCCGGCATTGCTCCAGCGCGAAGCCGACCGCATCGGCTACCCCGTCCTCATCAAGGCCAGCGCGGGCGGCGGCGGCAAGGGCATGCGGGCGGTGGAGAAATCAGAAGATTTTGAGGCGGCGCTGGCCTCGTGCAAACGCGAAGCCATCAACAGCTTTGGCGACGACGCGGTGCTGGTCGAAAAATATGCGCAGCGCCCTCGCCACATCGAAATCCAGGTGTTCGGCGACACGCACGGCAACTATGTTTATCTGTTCGAGCGCGACTGCTCGGTGCAGCGGCGCCACCAGAAAGTGCTGGAAGAAGCCCCCGCGCCCGGCATGACCGAAGCCATGCGTCAGCAGATGGGCGAAGCCGCCGTCGCTGCGGCGCGGGCGGTGAACTATGTCGGCGCCGGCACGGTGGAGTTCATCGTCGAGCAGCGGGCCGATGGCAGCATGAATTTCTTTTTCATGGAGATGAACACCCGTTTGCAGGTGGAGCATCCGGTGACCGAAGCCATCACCGGGCTGGACCTGGTGGAGTGGCAGTTGCGCGTGGCGTGTGGCCAGCCTTTGCCGCTGACGCAAGACCAGTTGCGCATCAACGGCCACGCCATCGAAGCCCGTATCTGCGCCGAAAGCCCGGACAACAACTTTCTGCCCGCCACCGGCACGCTGCATGTGTACCAGAAGCCGGTTTGCACCACTTTTGAACGCGCGGACTTGAGCAACGCGGGCATTGCGGTACGCATTGACGACGGCGTGCGCGAGGGTGATACTATTTCGCCCTTTTACGATTCCATGGTCGCCAAGCTCATCGTGCATGGTCAGACGCGCGAAGAAGCGCTGGCGCGGCTGGATGAGGCGCTGGCGCAAACTCGCATCGTCGGGCTGAACACCAATGTGCAGTTTCTGCGCTATGTGGTTCGCAGTCCGTCGTTTGCCCAGGCCAATCTGGACACGGCATTGATCCAGCGCGAAGCGGCAGTGCTCTTCAATCAGGAGCCGGTCGGGCTGGCGATGGCTGCGGCGGCGGCGATTGCCCAGACGCTGCTGGGCGAAAAGGCCACCGAAGGCGCTGACCCCTTCAGCCGCCGTGATGGCTGGCAAACGCATGGCGTGACGCAGCGGCCTTTCGAATTCGAGTTTCAGGGCGAAGCTGCCAAGGCCGCATTGACCTATCTGCATGACGGCGCCTTGCGCCTGGACGTTGGCGAGGCGTCGGGTCCGCTGGTTTTCTCCAGCGGCGAGCAGGGCATAGACATCCAGTTTGCGGGCCAGCGCCTGACTGCGGCGGTCTTTACGCAAGGCGAGGTGGACCACATCTTTACCGCGCGCGGTGCCACCCAGATCACGGCCATTGACTTGCTGGCCCACGCCGGTGAAACCCATGCCGAAGGCGGCCGCCTGACCGCGCCCATGCCGGGCAAAGTCGTGTCCTTTGCCGTCAAGGCCGGCGACTTGGTTCAAAAGGGCCAGCCGCTGGCGGTGATGGAAGCCATGAAAATGGAGCATACGATTGCCGCGCCCGCCGATGGCGTGGTGCTGGAGTTGTTGTACGTACCGGGCGACCAGGTGACTGAAGGGTCCGAGTTGCTCAAAATAGGCAGTTGAAACTTTCTGGACAAACGAATGCGAATCAGCTTTTGCTGTACCGATACCAAAGCCCAGCCGTGGCTGGACGGCCTTTGTGCCGCTTTGCCGAATGCCGTGGTTGAGGCTTGGTCTGCAGGCGCAGCGCCAGCAGATTACGCGGTGGTCTGGGCACCGCCGCAACAGTTTATGGACGAACAACCGCAACTCAAGGGCATCTTCAATATCGGCGCCGGTGTGGATGCGCTGATGAAGTTGCGCCTGCCGCCCAGAGTTCCTGTCGTTCGGCTGGATGACGCGGGCATGTCAGTGCAGATGGCCGAGTACGTTTGCCATGCGGTGATTCGCCATTTCCGCGAATTCGATGGCTATGAGGCTGACGCGAAGCAGGGTAAATGGTCGTACCGCAAGCCGCGTCTGCGCAAGGATTTCCCGGTCGGGGTGATGGGTCTGGGCGTGCTGGGCGAACGGGTGAGCCGGGCGCTGGCGCAGTTTGATTTTCCCGTGATGGGCTGGAGCCGGTCTGCCAAATCCATCTCCGGCGTGCAATGCTTTTCCGGCGAAGCTGGGGTCAACGATTTTCTGGCGGCAACCCGCATTTTGGTGTGCCTGCTGCCCCTGACGCCCGACACCGAAAACATCATGCGGCACGACACGCTGGTACGGTTGCAGCCGGGGGCTTATGTCATCAATGTGGCGCGCGGCAGCCATTTGATCGATAAAGACCTGATTGCGTTGCTGGACAGCGGCCATCTGGCGGGCGCGACGCTGGATGTATTTCGCACCGAACCTTTGCCTGCGACGCATCCGTTCTGGGCGCATCCCAAAATTGTCGTGACGCCGCACACCTCGGCCCGAACGCTGCGCGAAGAAAGCATCGCGCAGATTGCCGGGAAGATCCAGGCGCTGCGAAATGGCGCAAACATTGCCAGCCTTGCTGGTGTGGTTGGCCCGAAAAAAGGATACTGAACACATGAATCTACCTCCCAAAGTCAAACTCGTCGATGTCGGGCCCCGCGACGGCTTGCAGAACGAAAAATCACCCGTTCCCGCCTCTGTCAAGATCGAACTCGTGCACCGCCTGCAGGACGCCGGCCTCACGGAAATTGAAGTCACCAGTTTTGTTTCGCCCAAATGGGTGCCGCAGATGGCCGACAACGCCGAGGTCATGGCCGGCATTCAGCGCAAGCCGGGCGTGCGCTATTCCGTCCTTACGCCCAACATGAAAGGGCTGGAAGCGGCCATGGCGCCAGCGCCTGAACTGTGGCCCGATGAGATCGTGGTGTTCGGTGCGGCCAGCGAAGCCTTCAGCCAGCGCAACATCAATTGCTCCATCGCCGAAAGCATTGAACGCTTCCGTCCAGTGGTGGCGGCGGCCAGGGCCAACAACATTTATGTGCGCGGCGCCATTTCATGCACCGTCGGCTGCCCTTACGAAGGCGAGATTGCCCCGGAGCGGGTGGAATTGGTGGCCCGCCTCATGAAGGACATTGGCGTGCAGCACATCGGTGTGGCCGACACGATTGGCGTCGGTACGCCGCTCAAGGTGCAGCGCGCCATGGAAGCTGCGCTCAAGCATTACGACCTTGATGGCGTGTCGGGCCATTTTCACGACACCTACGGCCAGGCGCTGGCCAACACGCTGGCGTCTCTGCAGATGGGCGTGTGGCAGTTTGACGCCTCATCCGCCGGCCTGGGCGGCTGCCCCTATGCCAAGGGCGCCACCGGCAATGTGGCGACGGAAGACGTGGTGTACCTGCTGCAGGGCATGGGCGTTGAAACGGGCATTGACCTGGACAAGCTGATCGACGCAGGCAAGTTCATCAGTGATTTCCTTCAGCGCAAGCCGAACTCCCGGGCCGCCACGGCTTTGCTGAACAAGAGGGTTGGTTGATGGTGCGCCGCGCCGGGCCGCCCCAAGCAAGCACTGCCCCCTCGGGGGGCAGCGCATTACACGCAGTGAAAAGCGTGGGGGTTCATTATGTGCGGCGTTGAATTGAAGGTTCTCCCCGAAGGCGTCCAGCGCGTGGCTGCCGTGCTGCAGGCGAAAGGCCATGTACACGCGCCCGTCATGCTGGATGACGCCGCACGCACCGCGAAGCAGGCGGCGGACGCGCTAGGTGTTGCCGTGGGGCAGATTGCCAAAAGCATTGTTTTTCGCCGCAAGTCCGATGATGCGGCGGTGCTGGTCGTGACCTCGGGCGACCGGCGCGTGGATGAAAAGAAGGTCGAGGCCCTGGTGTGCCCTGACGGAAGGCGGCTCGGGCGAGCGGATGCGGAGTTCGTTAAAGCCCGCACCGGTTTTTCGATTGGCGGTGTGTCCCCGCTGGCCCATGCCACGCCGTCGGTCACGCTGATTGACCAGTCGCTGTTCCGTTTCGATGAAATATGGGCTGCGGCCGGGCATCCGCACGGGGTATTCCAGCTGTCGCCGCAGGAGTTGCAGCGCCTGACAGGTGCGCCGGTGGTCGATGTGGCGGTGCAGGAGAATGAAGAAAAAATGGCCTTGCAGCGCGCGATCAGTCTGGTCACGCTGCGCGCCCAGACGGTAAATGTTGAGGCCGATGTCCCGTCGCCCTGCATTGCCATCTGCCGCATGAGCGCAAGCTCCGGCCTGTGCGAAGGCTGCTTTCGCACGCGTGACGAAATTGCAGGCTGGAGCCGCTCCGATGATGACGGCAAACGCGGTCTCTGGAAAATCATTGAGCAACGCATGGACACCTTGCAAGCATGACCCCTATAAACCTGAAGTCGCCCGCAACGCCGCCACCGGCAGGCGAGTTGAAGCACATCACCTGTTATTTCGACTTTATCTCGCCGTATGCGTACCTGGCGTTTGAACTCCTGCCAGAAACCTTGAGGGAAGTCAGTTACAGCGTCAGCTACAAGCCAGTGCTGTTCGCCGGCATGCTCAAGCACCATGGCCAACTGGGCCCTGCAGAGATCGCGCCCAAGCGTGACTGGACTTACCGCCAGGTGCTGTGGCTGGCGCACAGCCGGGGCATTGTCCTTCAGCTCCCGGCCAGCCATCCGTTCAACCCCTTGCTCCTGTTGCGGCTTGCGCTCGCCTGCAGTCCTGAAGGCGATGCAGGCACGCCCAACCGCTATGTGTGTGAAACAATTTTTCGCCACGTCTGGCGGGGTGGTGCCGAGGCTGTCGATGCGCAGCGTTTCGAATCGCTGGTGCAGCAGTTGGCGCCACAGCGTGACGTGCAGGGCGACGAGGTCAAGGCGCAGCTGAAAATCAACACTGAAGAGGCGATTGCAGCGGGCGTCTTTGGCGTACCAGCTTTTGCCGTCGATGACAAGCTCTTCTGGGGGCTGGATGCCTTGCCCATGCTGCGCGAATACCTGCTGGGCGGCGTGTGGTTTACCGGCCCCGACTGGGGTGCCGTGGCCAATGTGCTACCGGGGGTTCGACGTCAGTAAAGCGGGGACATGCCCATGTAAAAATGGGCTGGACAAGGCCACCAGGGAGTTCAGCACATGCCCAGCGCATTCAATTTTTCGGCTTCTCCGTTTGACTGCCTGACGCCGGATGAGCAGCAGCTGGTGCAAAGCAGTGTGGATATTGCCTATTTTCCCCAGGGTGCGACCATTCTGGAGCTGGGCACGCAACCAACCCACCTGTTTGTCATCATCAAGGGCTTCGTGCAGCAGTTCGATGGCAATGAAGTGGTCACCACCTACGGCCCTGACGACTGCTTTGATGGCCGCAGCCTCATGTCGGGCAAGGTCAGCAGCCGTTTTGTAGCCGCCGAAGAAGTCGTGGCCTACCAGTTGGCCCGGCAGTCAGTCAGCGACCTGATTGCGGACAATGTGACCTTTGGCGCGCTGCTGTTCTCGGACTTGTCCAACAAGCTCAGCGCCCTGTCCGAGCGGCAAAGTCGTCACGAGTTGCAGTCACTCACGATGGCTCGGGTGGATGAGGCTTTTGTACGAACGCCCTACTTTGTCGATGCCGACACCTCAATTCTGGAAGTGGTCAAACAGTTTCATGCGCTGCGCACAGCCACGCTGCTGGTGCGTGACCAGCGAATGAATCCGCCA
>JAYWDL010000383.1:0-3737 GCA_043779865.1 Polaromonas sp. | reverse complement strand
GTTATTAACATTTAGCGTGTCAGGCCGGTTTATTTTCCGCCGCCCCGCCTGAATTGCAATGGCCAGGTAAGGGTAATGGGACGCTGACTGTATTTTTTTGCAAAAACTTTCGACAGCCTTGGCTGGGGTAAACCCTTGATCAACGCGTCATCGACTGCAAAAAGCGGGCTATGAAGGCAGCTCGGACCGCACCCAGCGCACGATGTCAGCCGCACCCATGGCGCCGGGCTGGCGCGCCACTTCAAGGCCGTTTTTAAACAGCGCCAGCGTGGGAAGGCTGCGAATGTTGAAGCGCGACCCCAGGTTGGGCACGGCTTCGGTATCGACTTTTACCAGGCGAACATGCGGCTCAAGCTGCGCCGCTGCCTGCTCGTAAGCAGGCGCCATCTGACGGCAGGGACCGCACCAGGGCGCCCAAAAATCAACCAGCACCGGGATCTGGTTGCGGCCGATATGCTTGTCGAACGCCGCTTCATCCAGCGCTGCGGAATGCGCGGTAAAGAGCGCCTTCTTGCAGCTTCCGCAGGTCGGCTCGCTGCCGAACTGGTCGGCGCGAACGCGGTTGGTGGTATGGCAGTGCGGGCAAACGATGTGCAGCAGGTCAGTCATGAGGCGCAGCTTGGGGCTGGCGCTGGCATTTCAAGCATCTGGGCGCCCATTTAACAAACAAATGTGGCCCTGGCCGCCTGTCTGCGGGCATAACCAGCTATACAAACCATAGCAGGTCTGCTTGCCAAGTCCAGCCATGATTGCCTTAAACCCATGCCGGCTGTGTAGTCCTGAATGCTGTTGCTGGTTTCAGCGATGTGCTGCAAATTAAAATCCGACCCTTGTAGTCCCGGCCATGCGACACGCCAAACTTTCAAAAAGTGGCCTGGCCGGGCTTTTGAGGTTAAGGCGCGGCCCGCAAGTGCGACACTTGCGGGCTTGCATGCACCGGGTGCGTCGGTTGAATTCCAGGCTTCCCCAGGGTCTCTTTTGATGGGTCGATGCAGCCTCTGGACTTGTGCATGTTTCTGTTGAAGCGAAAAATATGGTTTGTTGTCTGAAGGAGTGCCTGGTTTTGAATATGTCATGGATGCGTTGTAGAGCCACTTTTTGGCTGATGGGCTTGCTGAGCTTCTCAAGCCTGCTGACAGGTTGCGCAACCCCGATGAAGGCGTTTGCGTCACAGGAAGAATTCAGCTCAACCGTGACCTATTCCCGGCTGTTTGACGCCACAGCTGCACAAACCTGCGAGGCCGCCAGAAGGGCGTTGCTGAGCCAGGGTTACATCATTAACACGGCCAGAGAGGACTTGGTCGCTGGTCAGAAAAGCTTTCAGCCGGAGCCTGAGTCGCACTTGCAAATGGAGATTCGGGTCGTCTGCGCCCCGGACAGCAGCGACGGAAAAGTCAGCCTTGGTTTTGTCACCGCATTGCAAGACGTTTACGCCCTGAAGAAAAGCAATAATTCGGCCAGTCTGGGCGTGGGGGCGTTTGGTTCGGTCTCGCTGCCATTTAGCTCAAGCAATGATTCCATGGTCAAGGTGGCCAGCAAAACCATCTCTTCCGACTCCTTTTATGACCGCTTCTTTGACCTGGTGAGGCGTTATCTGGTGGTGGACGAATCGCCTTGATCAAAGGCGGCCAGCGTTTCCAGGCGTTGCGCCAAGGCTGAAATTTCAGCGGCCAGAGGGCGATATCTGGCCGGTTCTTGCGCCCAGTGGCGCTTGATCGTCATTGCCTTCCCGCCAGGTTCCCGGCAGGAGCCCGTCCAGCGCGTAGGGGCCGATGGCGGCGCGAATCAAACGCAGGGTGGGAAACCCCACGGCCGCCGTCATTCGCCGCACCTGGCGGTTGCGGCCTTCGCGGATAACCAGCTCAAGCCAGGCGGTGGGGCTGGATTGGCGAACGCGAATGGGCGGCTCGCGGTCCCAGAGCGCTGGCGGCGGCGCCATCAACCGGGCTCGGGCCGGGCGGGTCGGGCCGTCATTGAGCAGCACGCCCAGTCGCAAGGCTTCAAGAGCGGCCTCGCCAGGCAGGCCTTCCACCTGAACCCAGTAGGTCTTTTCCATTTTGAAGCGTGGGTCGGCAATGCGCGCCTGCAGCTTGCCGTCGTTCGTCAGCAGCAGCAGGCCCTCGCTGTCCGCATCCAGCCGGCCAGCCACATAAACATCCGGGATGGCTATGAAGTCCTTCAGCCCCCGCCAGCGCCCTTCAGGCGTGAACTGGCTGAGCACGCCGTAGGGTTTGTTGAAGCAAATCAGGCGTGAGGGCTGGACGGGTGGGCAGGGTTCATGGCGGCGAAGGATAGCATTGCCCCCTGTATGGTTGGGAAACGGGAATCAGTGACTAAAAAGCTGCTTTGCGCACATAGGACTTGCATAAGCAGCTACATAAAATATAGCAAAAATCAGCCTGCCACCGTCACCAACTGTCGATTCACCTCGTCCAGCGTCTTGCCCTGCGGGCTTTCCACTCCAGCCAGCCATTGGCGGACCGGCTCAAGAGTGGAGCTTAATCTGAATCTGGTCCCGAATTCCGATGCCCGGCCAGGCGCGGTTAACTCAGGCGGCCAGAAACAGCGCCGGGTCGACCATCGCGCGGTTCAGCATCACGCTCCAGTGCAGGTGCGGCCCGGTTACGCGGCCGGTGGCGCCCACAGCGCCCAGGCGTTCGCCGGTCTTCAGCATGTCGCCCAGCTTCACGTCAATTTCGCTCAGGTGGCAAACCATGCTTAGCAGCCCGCCGCCGTGGTCGAGCCACACGGTGTTGCCGTTGAAGAAATAGTCGCCCGTGTCGATGACTCGCCCCGGCAGCGGAGCCAGTACCGGCGTGCCCGTGCTGGCCGCAATGTCCATGCCGCTGTGCGGATTGCGCGCCTGCCCGTTGAACACGCGCCGCAGCCCGAACGAGCTGGAGCGCCGCCCCGGCACCGGCACCTGCATAAGGAGTGACGACGGCTGCGGCAAGGGCTCGCTGAAGGTGGCCGTCACGCGTGCCTGGTGTGCCCGCTCGCGCTCGTAACGCGCCGCGTTTTCGGGCGACAGATCGACAGTACGCGGCGACACTTTCAGGCGCTGCTCGCTGTAGCGCTTGGGCGAAACCATGTAGGTGATCTGCCGCTGGCCGCCGGTTTCAGGGCTTTGCACCGTGATGCCCGCTTTACCGGGCGCTGCGGAAAGCGCAATGCCGACCAGCGCCGTCCACTCGATCACATCGCCCAGCACCAGCAAGGGCACATCGCCCGCATGCGCCACCGGTCGCACCGCCGCCGGGCCAAGCGACAGCCGGGCGATGCCGCCAGGGACCTGTAAGGCGTTCGGCCAGACATCGGACGGCTGCGGCGCTGGGGCTGCAGCAAGGCGTGACGCGGGCAGCGCCAGCAGGCCGATGGCTCCCAGCAGGGCGGAGCGGCGGGTCAGTAGCCGCTGGGTGAGGTGGAGGTGGTGAGTGGACAAAGCGTGTAAAGGGGCGAATAAGGTTGGCTTTACCCAACGCGGGTTTTTGGGAAAAATAGATGCCAAATTAGGCTCTAGCGCTTGATGTGCAAGTGTGAGACGCTATATAAATGATAGTGATCTGCGCCTGGCGGATTCATTGAAATCCGACCCTGATTTTCTTGCTTCGCCATGCAGTCAAGTTCCAGTTTGAATGAGTCAGCCAGACTTGCGTTGAGTACTTTAATCACGGTCAGCTCCTTGAATTCTGTCCAGCGGCTCGAACCGCTGGGCGCGTTGCCAATTGTCTTGCAGT
>JAYWDL010000382.1:0-3739 GCA_043779865.1 Polaromonas sp. | reverse complement strand
AAAAATGTGGGTTGTCGCTTAAAAACTGTACCGGTGTCGTGTCGCGGTTGGTGAAGTTGCAGCGCCCGCCGCCCGAGATGCGGATTTTCTCGGCCACTTTTTCGCTGTGGTCTACCAGCAGCACCTTCAAGCCGCGCTGGCCTGCCACTGCAGCGCAAAACAGACCGGCAGCGCCTGCGCCAATCACGACAACATCGAATTTATAAGTCAAATCAGCCTCTGTCGCACGTAATACGGGCACATGCAGCTATAAAAATAATAGCATAAGAGTCGCTGACCAGGTCTTGGCCAAGCAACGGTCGCAAGCCCTTGAACGCGGGAGTTTAACCCTGCCCTTGACGGAGCAGGCAGATTGCGAACTACCTCTTCTCCCCTGTCTGCAGTGAATAGATACCCGAGTATCCGGCGCTGAAATCCGGCGGCAACTCGATGACGCCCGCCTCGACCCGTGCATGGGTGGCCGGCTCGCCGCGCACCATCAGGTTGCGGTGGCGGCTGTCGATCACAGGCGCGGTATAGGCGAGGGCGTCGGCTGCGGCGTATTGAATGATGTAGGTCGTTCGCAGGTCGTCCGAGCGGTTCTGGTTGGAGCCGTGCACCACCAGTCCATGGTGGGCCACGATGTCGCCCGGATCGAGTTCGTTATCGATCACCCGCGCAAAGTCGTCTGCGGTCATGCTGGCGTTGCAGTTGAGCTTGTAGGCGCCCTGGTCCCAGTGGCTTCTCGGGCCCTGCCCGTGACTCCCCGGAATCGACTGCAGGCAGCCATTGACGGCGCGCGACGGATTGAGCGGCACGCTGATTGCAACCAGATTCGTATTGGTATGCGGAAACACCGGCCAGTCCTGGTGCCAGCCGATCTCGGCCCCGCCGTGCGGCAGTTTGAAGTTGATTTTTGAGTGGTAGAACTTGACCGGGCCGCCAATCAGGTCAGCCGCGATGTCGCCCAACACCGAGGCGAACGCCGCATCGACATACACGTCGTCAAGCTCGGTGGGGCTCGAAATGCGGCGGATGCGGGGTGCCTCTGCGGTATGCGTTGACTCAAGGTCGTAATGCTGCGTTTTCACCGTCAGGGCCCGGCCTTCGTCATACAGGCGTTCGGTGGCCGCGATCAAACGATAGCGCAGGCTGCTGTCAAGGGCATTGCGGACCGTGAGGAAGCCGGTGTCCCGGTACGCCGCGATCTGCGCATCGGAAAGCACTTTGTGGTGCGGGCGAGCGCGCAGCAGATCGTTGGGAATGTTCATGCTCAAGCCTCTGCGGTTGAAGGAATGTTCACCAGGATGTCATCGCTACCCATCACGAGCGGCTTGACATTCGTTGACCGGACGTAGTCCGGACGTGGATCGGGAACGTCACGGCAACGGTTGGCGACCGGGTTGTAAACGATGTAGATGGCCCAGCGGTCGTGGCGCGACAGGTTATGGCCCGAGGCATGCAGGATGTTGGAATCGAAGAAAACGACGGTTCCGGGCTTGCCCTTGATGGCGACGGGCTCGGGGCTGCGCGCCATGATGTCGATCATTTCTTCTTTGGGCACGACCCAGAACTTGTAGCCCGTGGCCTCGTCGAAACGGGGCTCCAGGCTGCCCAGCTTGTGGCTGCCGGGGATGAAGTACAGGCAGCCGTTCATTTCGGTGGGCTCGTCGAGCATCACCAGCGCCGTCGTCGGGCGCGCCTCGGGCATGCCGTCGCGCTTCCAGGTGCCGTAATCCTGGTGCCATGCCCACACCGAGCCGTCAATCGCGGTCTTGAGGTTGCATTTGGTGTGGTGGATATAGACAGACTCGTCGGCAAGAATGTCCTGCGCGGCTTCAAGCAGTCGTGGCGCGCGCGAGGCGGCGTGGAAGACCGGCGAGGCGGTCGGGCCGTCGGCTTCATGCACCCGGTAAATCGTCTTGGCGACGCCGCCGGCCTTTTCGCGCACCAGGTGGTTGGTGTCAATCTTCTGGATGCGCTCAAGGTCCGCCTTCATGGCGGCGACTTCGGCGGAAGATAACAGGCTGTCCAGGACGATGAAACCATCGCGTTTGTAGGTGTTGATCTGGGCGGGTGTCAGATGCATGAAAGCCTCCTTGCTGGTAGGTGCGGTGGCGTACGGGTTAAGGCCTGGTCAATGGTATATCACTGGCATGCCAGCTGTCAACAGCTGCTGATTGCTGCCCGCTTGCACACAAGTGCCAGGTTCAGGCGGGGATAAGGGTGTTCCGCGCGAACTCGAACAGGTCGTCGATCAGGCGGTCGCTGGCAACGGCCGCGCAGTTTGCGTCGCCCGAAGCCAGGGCGCGGGCCAGCGCGACATGCAGATCCATCGTCTTGCCCGCCTGCCCATGCCGGTGATGGTGGTAGAACCAGAAGCGGCGCGAGGCGGCGTGCAGCGCTGCGACCGTGTTTGCCGCGATGTCGTTGCGGCAAGCACGCGCCGCCTGCACGTTCATTTCGTTGTCGAGCTGCAGGAATGCGCGCAAGTCGCCTGCTGCCACGGCGGCTTCCATGTGCTCCGCGATCTGCGCCATCGCCAGCCTTTCAAGGGGTGTGGAACGGCCTGCGCCCAGGCGCGCGATGAGGCGGTCGAGCTCGCGTCTCGTCTCAAGAACCTGCAGCTGCTGGCTCACGTCGATTCCGGTCACGATGACGCCGCGCCTCGGCAGGATCTGCACGAGATATTCGCGGGAAAGGCGCTGCAGGGCCTCGCGGATGGGCGTATGCCCGATGCCGATGAGATTGCTCAACATTGCTTCAGACACCACGCTGCCAGGCGCTAGCTCAAGGGTGACGATCATCTCCTCTATCCGGCGATAAGCCTCCTCGTTCAGCGAGCACTGCGGGGTTGGGGCCTTGACAGGATTCTGGATGCTTTGCGTGGGGCGGGTCTTCATGGGCAGGAATATTAGCAGTCGGGATGCCGGGAGATTTGCTGCCTGCAGCGCTGCAGGGCGTATCCCCGCGAGTTGTTACTGCTTGACGATCACCGGCTGAATCGTGAAGACATTGGCATTTTTCGGCTCCACCGTCACGCGCACCCAGTGAATCAGCGGGCTGCCAAAGGTTTGCAGGCGTGTCAGGTTGGCCAGCAGTCTGGTCGGGCTGTAAAGCGGCTTGTCGATCTTGAAGAAATGGGTATCGCCGTGTACCAGCAAGACCTGGCCGGGGAATTGCTCGGTCTCGGCGACCACGCTGTTGAGAAAATAGCGGTAGCCGCTGAAGCGCGGCGCCTGGCTCTCGTCCTTGTCTTCGGTTTCGGGCAGATCAAAACCGGGGTCGGCCTGAAACACCAGCACCAGGCCGCGCGCTTTTTGCGCCTTGGCTGCCTTGAAGGCTTCCTGCATCCAGCTGACGTTGGCGGCATCGCGTTCCAGGTATTCGGCGTTGCTGGCGTCGCACTGTGCGGTGGTGCGTGCGCTTTTGTTGCTGCACTCCTTCTCGTCCAGGATCTTGTTGTTGTTGCTGCCGGGCATATTCAGCGTTGCAAACATGATGCCGCGGTGGCTGAAACGGGTGTTTTCAACAAACTTCTCGCCGGGCTGGCCCTGATGCATCAACGGCATTTGGCGCCTTCCCAGGCTGCTGGCTGTGGGAAACATGGTTTTGCGCAGATAGGCCAGACGTTCCAGCGCGTCGTAGCTGCCGTTGTTCAGGCGGTGGCAATCGGTCCATTCGTTGTCGCCGGGTACGTACACCACCGGCTTTTTCAGCTGGCCGAACATAGTCAAGGCCGATGCGTACAAATCATTGG
>JAYWDL010000381.1:0-3751 GCA_043779865.1 Polaromonas sp. | reverse complement strand
GGCCAACACCTCATCCGACTTGCCGTGCCTTTGGGTACCTACTTAAAATAGCGCCATGTCACTTCATACTGCCTCGCCCGCCCTGGCCGCCGCGCTGCTGTTCGGCGCCAGCACGCCGCTGGCAAAGCTGCTTACCGGCAATGTTTCTCCACTGCTTCTGGCGGGTCTGCTCTACCTCGGCAGTGGCTTGGGCTTAAGCGTGTTGCTGCTCCTGCGGCGCTTGCGGCAACGGGGCAGCGCCCAGCCACCGACACCGCTTCATATTCCCCGTTCGGAGCTGCCCTGGATGTTCGGCGCCATTGTTTTTGGCGGAATGCTGGGTCCGGCCCTTCTCATGCTGGGCCTGACGCAAACCAGCGCCGCGTCAGCCTCCTTGCTCCTCAACATGGAAGGGGTACTGACGGCTGTAATCGCATGGATCGTCTTCAAGGAAAACGCTGACCGCCACATCGTCCTGGGAATGGTCGCCATTGTTTTTGGCGGCGTGCTGCTTTCCTGGGCGCCGGGCGGCGCAACGCTATCGCCCGGCGCATTGCTGATCGTTGGGGCCTGCCTTTGCTGGGCGCTGGACAACAACCTGACGCGCAAGGTTTCCACCAACGACGCCATGCTGGTGGCCTGCCTGAAGGGCTTGCTGGCTGGGGCCAGCAACACCGCCATTGCTTTATTCAACGGGGCTTCGCTGCCGGACTGGCCGGCCATTGGCTACAGCGGCCTGGTGGGCTTTTTTGGCTATGGATTGAGCCTGACGCTGTTCGTGGTTGCGCTCAGGACCCTGGGGACGGCCAGAACGGGGGCGTACTTCTCGGTCGCACCGCTGTTCGGTGTGCTGATTTCACTGGCGCTCTGGCCAGAGACGCCAGGCGTGCTTTTCTGGGCCTCGGCATTGCTGATGGGTTTTGGAGTCTGGCTGCATGTGCGTGAGCGACATGAGCATGAACACACGCACGAGCCGCTCCACCACAGCCACCGCCATCGACACGACGCGCATCACCAGCATAGGCACGCGTTTGCCTGGGATGGGGTCGAACCGCATGGCCATGAGCACGGGCATGACGTCCTGACCCACCAGCATCCACACTACCCCGACATTCACCACCGCCATCTACATGCACATCCTCATTGAGGGTGTCCTTGACCAGCTTTGCAGTGCAACGCGCCATGATTTTCATGGCTTATTTCATCACTTCGAGATGCGTGACGATGTAGTCGTCGCCAACTCGTTTGGCAGCGAAGCGTATCTTGTCACCCTGCCTGACCAAGCTGAGCAGCTCTCGGTCAGAGACGCCGAACTCCATCGTCATCGCGTCCATGCCGATACTTTCAATCGGGCCGTGCTTCAGTAAAAGCCGTTTTTCGTTTTTGTAGACCTTCAGGACCTCGGCGCTGGCCATGGAGCGTAAGCCGGCCACTGGATGGGAAGCAGGCGCTGCCGTGTGGCTGGAAGGCTGCGCCTGCGTGGGCGCCACGGCGGTTGCGGCCAATGCGAGCATGGTGATGACTTGAACGAGCTTCATAGGGGTCCTTTCACGAAAAATTCCGGGCTTTGCGGGTTCCGCCTGTTTCAGGGCAGGCACTGGGATTCTGGGTGCGAAGCGAGTCTTGCTGCCGACCGTGCCAGTTCTCTTCGCATCATGAGCAGCCATACGGCTGGAATCACCAGCATGGAAAGCAGCGGCGCGGTGACCATGCCCCCGACCATCGGCGCCGCGATGCGCTGCATCACTTCGGAACCGGTGCCGCCACTCCATAAAATAGGCAACAAGCCCGCCAGGATGACGGCGACGGTCATGGCTTTGGGACGAACGCGAAGCACGGCGCCTTCCGTGATGGCTTCAACCAAAAGCGCTTCGGTGGGTACTGCTCCGGCTGCCAGGCGGCGCTCCCATGAGCCCTTCAGGTACACCAGCATCACGACGCCGAACTCGGCCGCCACGCCGGCCAGAGCCAGGAAGCCCACGGCTGTCGCCACCGAAATGGCGTGTCCCAGCGCCCAGATGAGCCAGAAGCCACCAGTCAGCGCAAACGGCACGGCCAGCAAAATAAGCAAGGCCTCATCAATGCGAAGAAACGTCAGGTACAGCAGTAAAAAAATGATGGCAATGGTGAAGGGCACTACGATTTTGAGACGTTCGGACGCGCGTTCAAGGTATTCGAACTGTCCAGACCAGGCGATTGAATAGCCCGCCGGAACGTTGACCTCCTGCACGACGCGCTGCTGCATTTCAGTGACGG
Organism: Polaromonas sp.; assembly: GCA_043779865.1. Classification (GTDB taxonomy): domain Bacteria; phylum Pseudomonadota; class Gammaproteobacteria; order Burkholderiales; family Burkholderiaceae_C; genus Polaromonas. The sequence continues at coordinate 1,516 of JAYWDL010000381.1, read as the reverse complement.
CCGACCTGAGGTCACGACCGTGCAAGTCAACGTAAACCCATCCCGAGAGTCGTGCGTTTTCGCTGCGCAGCATGGGTGGACCCTCTTCAATCTTTATCGTGGCCACGTCAGACAATCGCAACTGCGCTCCTTTTTCAGTCACGAAAGTCAGCTCCCGCAGTTTCTCCAGCGAGTCCCTGACCTCGCGGGGATATCGCACGTTGATGGGAAATCTCTGCCGCCCCTGGATCACTTCCGCGACGTTGTCTCCACCAATGGCCGATGACACCAGCGTCTGCACGTCAGCGATATTGAGCCCAAATCTTGAAGCGGCAAGCCTGTCGATGGAGACATCAATGTACCGACCCCCAACCAAACGCTCGGCAAGGGCCGAGGTGACACCAGGCACCTTCTTCACAGTCGCTTCTATCTGGCCCGCCACACGGTCAATTTCAGCCAGATCGGTCCCGCTGACTTTGACGCCCACCGGACTTTTGATGCCGGTCGCGAGCATGTCGATGCGGTTGCGAATCGGCGGCACCCAGATATTGGACAGACCGGGCACCTTGACTGCGTCGTCAAGCGCCTTGACCAGCTTGTCTAGCGTCATGCCGGCACGCCACTGGTCCCTGGGCTTGAACTGGATCGTGGTTTCGAACATCTCCAGCGGGGCCGGGTCGGTTGCCGTATCGGCGCGACCAGCCTTGCCAAATACGCGTTTCACCTCGGGTACGGTTTTAATCATCCGGTCCGTCTGCTGCAGCAGTTCGGACGCTTTTGCGGCTGAAAGGCCAGGCAAGGCTGACGGCATGTAAAGCAGGTCACCCTCATCCATTGGCGGCATGAACTCGCCCCCAAGCTGCGACAGCGGCAGTAACGCACTTGCCAGGGCCAGGACAGAAGCGGCAATGGTGTGTTTAGGGTAGCGAAGGACCAGCCGCAGGACCGGCCGGTAAATCGCAATCAGAAGGCGATTGACGGGATTGGCCTGCTCGCGCGGAATACGTCCCCGAACAAGGTATCCCATCAGCACCGGTACCAGCGTGACTGCCAGCGCTGCCGATGCAGCCATCGCGTAGGTTTTGGTGAACGCCAGGGGTGCGAACAGTCGTCCCTCCTGGGCTTCCAGTGTGAACACTGGAATGAAGGACAGCGTGATGATGAGCAGCGAGAAGAACAGCGCCGGCCCCACCTCAACGGCCGCCTCTGTCACGACGACCCAGCGCTGCCGGGCTTGCAGCGTCTGCTTCGGATGTGCCTCTTCCCAGGCCTCCAGATGTTTGTGCGCGTTCTCAATCATCACCACGGCTGCATCGACCATCGCGCCAATCGCAATCGCGATGCCGCCCAGGGACATGATGTTGGCGTTGACGCCCTGGTAACGCATGACAATGAAAGCCGCCAGAATTCCCACCGGCAGACAGACGACGGCTACCAGTGCAGACCGCAGGTGGAACAGGAACAGCAGGCATACCGCGGCGACGACAATGAACTCTTCGATAAGCTTGTTGCGCAGATTGGCCACTGCTCGCTGGAT
>JAYWDL010000380.1:0-10513 GCA_043779865.1 Polaromonas sp. | reverse complement strand
GCCAGAACCGGTTTTGCTATTAAATCAGGAGCTTCATGCGCACGTGTATCCTGCGCAAAAGGCATATTTGACTGATAAATTCTGACTTTCTGACCGGGCGACAGCACATGCACCCCGGCGCTGACGACCAGCATGCCTGGCTGCAGACCCGAGGCCACGACGGCTTCGTTGTCGTCGGCAGTCGCAATCTGGATCGCCTGCGACCTGAGCGTCATGCTGGCCTTGTCGAGCACCCACACCGCGGTGGTCTGGCCGTCCTGGCGCAAGGCGCCGGTCGGCAATTTGATGACCGGTACGCCCACCGCCCCTCCGGTATGCGGGCTTACGTACACCGTCGCGCCAAGTGCCGGCGCCTGTTGCGCATCAATCGACACCTTGACCAGATAGGTCCGCGTGACCGGGTCGCTGCTGGCGGCCACCTCGCGCACCTTGCCGGGCAGTTCGGTGTTTTGCGCCCAGAGCCGAATCCTGACCGGCGCGCCGACCTTGACGCCGGCCACCTTGTCTTCGGGCACCGAAAACACCACGTCGCGCACGCCGTCGGCGGCAATCCGCACCACCGGCGCTCCTGCCCCTACGACCTGGCCTGGCTCGGCGTCAATGGCCGTCACCACGCCCGAAACATCGGCCGTCAGCACCGCGTACTGTGTCTGGTTGCCCTGCACCGCCAGCTACGACTGGGCCTGCTCCAGTTGTGCCAGGGTGGACTTCAACGTTGCTTCGCGGCGCTCCAGCCCGGCGCCGCTGATGAAGTTCTGGTCCTTGAGTTCCTTGTAGCGCCTGAAATCAGCAGCGGCCAGATTGCGGTTGGCGGCGGCGGCGACCTGGGCGCGGGCAGCATCGGCGGCCAGCCTGTAATCCTGCGGGTCGAGTTGGGCCAGCACCTGCCCGGCCTTGACATGCTGGCCGAGTTCAGCCTGCCGCTTGATAAGCTTGCCGCCCACGCGAAACCCCAAGCGGGACTCGACCTGCGCCCGGACTTCACCAGCATATTCGTGGCTGGAAGCAAACGCACTGGCGCTGACGGTGATGACTTTCACGGCGCGAACCGGTTCCTCTGGCGGCGCGTCCTTCGAACAGCCTGCCAGCAAAATGGCGACGCTCGCCCAGGACAATACGGTTTTATTCATGTGAATTTGAGTGGGAAGAGCTTCGGATGAAACCGGGGCAAGGCATCGGACAGGGCAGCACCAGCAAGCAGTTACTGACTGATCGGTTAGTAACCTATGAGAAATGCAAAATCTTGTCAAGCGACAATCCACCGCATGAACCCAGGCCCATCCCCGCTTGCCCAAGGCGTGAGCCATTACGAGAATTTTCCGGTCGCGTCCGTGCTCTGCCCCCCACGCCTGCGCCCGGCCATTGCCGCGATTTACTGGTTTGCCCGCACCGCTGATGACCTGGCTGATGAAGGCGATGCCCTGCCCCAGGCGCGTCTGGACGACCTCGCCGCCTACCGCGCCGATCTGATGGCGACCGCCAGCGGCCTGGCGCCCTCAAAGCGCTGGGCCGCCGTGTTTGGGCAGCTCGGCCCGGTGATTGCGCAATTTGCCCTGCCGGTGAATCTGCTGGCCGACCTGCTTAGCGCGTTTGAACAGGACGTGGTCAAGCAGCGCTATGCCAGCGACGCCGAACTGCTCGACTACTGCCGCCGCTCGGCCAATCCGGTGGGCCGTCTGCTGCTGCACCTGTACGGCGTGGACGATGCGGAGTCGCTGCGGCAAAGCGACTGCATCTGCACCGCGCTGCAGCTGATCAACTTCTGGCAAGACTTGGGGCTAGACATTCCACGCGGGCGCATTTACCTGCCTGCCGATGCCTGGGGCCGGCACGGCGTTGATGAAGCGCAGCTGCTGGGCCTTCAGAACGACCCGAATACTATCAATTTAATAGCTGATTGCGCAAGATCTGCAAGGGCTACCATGCTTAAAGGCTCACAACTGGCAAAAAAGGTTCCCGGACGCGGCGGCTGGGAACTGCGGCTGGTGGTGCAAGGCGGCCTGCGTATCCTGGACAAGATCGAGGCGCTGAACTTCAACACCCTGCAGCAGCGCCCCAAGCTGGGGGCCTGGGATGTGGCGGTGATGGGCTGGCGGGCGCTCTGGATGTGACACGAAAGAAATCTTGGGGCGTATCCAGACTTTCCTCGTCACCAGAAAACCAAAAGAATCAATCAAACAAACGGGATTGCTTGACCTTGTAGGCAACAGGCTTCTTTTGCTTTTCCACCACACCTTCATCAACGAGGCGCTGCAGCCATGCTTTGGCTTGAGTAGTGGAGACATCCAGGGCATTACCAACCTCAGCCTCCTTCACCGGAGTTGTCAAAAGTCGCTGCATGACTTCACGCACCGTTATTACTGCCATCGTGCTGGGTACAGATACAGGCGGTCCATTGGTGGAGAACAGTCCTGGCCCGGCCTGCGTCACTGCTGGAATCACCGGAATGCTTGCCTCGAACACGGTCTGGAGCGCATCCGCATCTGGTGGGTTTGGCCAGGCGATAGCGCCAGCGTCCTGCGCGGCCTACCTGCTGGTAGTAGGCGACAACCGAACCCGGCATCTGGTAATGAATCACAAATGCCAGATCTGGTTTGTCGTAACCCATGCCCAAGGCTGTGGTGGCCACGAGTGCCTTGACTTGGTTATTAAGCAATGCCTGCTCCAGCTCCACTCGACGGTCACCTGTTTCGCCCGTGGCTTCGACATTGAAGCCACGAGTTTTCAGCCACTCAGCGACCTGGTTTGCATCACTCACCGTCAGCGTATAAATGATGCCGTGACCTTGAAGGGTGGCAAGCTGTTTGGCCAACCAAGCCAGGCGTTCAGCCTGGCTTGGCAGGCGTATGGTTTGAAGTGTCAATGAGGTACGGTTCAGGTCGCCGCGTAACACCTCCAGCTTCGGGCCCAGTACGGCAGTGAGATCGTCCATCACCCGGTTGTTCGCTGTTGCAGTGGTGGCCAATAGCCGCAAATTGGACGGCAAGGTCCTGACAATACGCTCCAGCAGCCGATAGTGAGGACGGAAGTCGTGACCCCAGTCTGAAATACAGTGCGCTTCATCAATCACCAACATTGCGATGCGCTCGGCGATACCAGCCAGAACCTGTGTACGGAACCGTTCATTCGCAAGTCGCTCAGGTGAAATTAACAGGATGTCTATCTCATTAAGACTGAGCCTGGCTTCAACTTCAGTCCATTCGTCCACATTGTCAGAATTGATCGTGGCGGCCCGCAAACCCATTCTTTCTGCTGCTGCAATCTGGTTTCGCATCAGAGCAAGCAGTGGCGAAATCAGTAGCGCCGGACCCTGGCCGGCATCACGAAGTAACTTTGTGGCAATGAAGTAAACGAAGCTTTTGCCTTAGCCGGTCTTCTGCACGACCAGCAGGCGACCTCAACGGTGAGAACCCTACATAAATCATGAAGTGAGCAAATTATTGTCCTGAAACTATGCAGTCATAGGTTCTTACCTCAAAACCAGTTTCTCAGCTTTATGTCTACTTTTTTATCTTGTTGCCAACCGTCAACGCGACAGAAAGCCACAACGCAGGAATAAGCACGACCACACAGGAAGCCGAAGTAAGCACTTTCACCCTCAGATGTCATGTCCACCCAAATCGTCCTCCAGCTCCTGCCTGTTTGTGAAGGTGAAACTGGCACCGACACCGCATTGAATGGAATTTGACGTGCAACAATCCCCCGCATGACCCCCGAGCACTATGTCCAGCAAAAAGCCGCCGCATCCGGGAGCAGTTTTTATTACGCCTTCCTGTTTTTGCCCAAGGAGCGGCGTGCCGCCATCACCTCTTTTTACGCCTTCTGCCGCGAAATCGACGATGTAGTCGATGAAGTCACCGACCCGGGCGTGGCGCACACCAAACTGGCCTGGTGGCAAGGCGAAGTCGCCAAGTCGTTTGCCGGCAGCCCGACGCATCCGGTGATGAAGGCGCTGATGCCCCAGGCCGTCACCTATGGCATTGAAGCGCGACATTTGCAGGCGGTTATTGAAGGCTGCCAGATGGACCTGTCGCAAAACCGCTATCTCGATTTTCCCGCCCTGATGCGCTACTGCCACCTGGTGGCTAGCATCGTTGGCGAAGTGGCGGCGCGCATCTTTGGCCAGACCGACCCGGCCACCACCGCCTATGCCCACAAGCTGGGCCTGGCGTTTCAGCTCACCAACATCATCCGCGACGTGGGCGAAGACGCGATGCGCGGCCGGATTTACCTGCCGGTCAATGAGCTGCAGCAGTTTGACGTGAAGGTGCACGAAATCCTGAAGCGCCAGTATTCGGATCGCTTCACCGCGCTGATGCAGTTCCAGACCGGGCGCGCACTGGCGCTGTATGACGAAGCACTGGCCCTGCTGCCAGCCGCCGACCGCCGCGCCCAGAAGCCTGGCCTGATGATGGCCAGCATTTACCGCACGCTGCTGCGCGAAATTGCTGCTGACAACTACCAGGTGCTGCACCAGCGCGTGAGCCTGACGCCGCTGCGCAAATTCTGGCTGGCCTGGAAAACGCAGGCCTTCGGGCGCGTGCAATGACCCCCACGCTTTTCACTACGCGCAATACGCGCCCCCCCGAGGGAGCTATTTTCCCCAGGGGCGGCCCGTCGGAAAAGTGCCTATCGCCCGGGCTATGAGAGTTGCCATCGTCGGCGCCGGCTGGGCGGGTTGCGCCGCCGCCGTCGAAGCCACGCGCCTGGGCCATCAAGTTATACTTTTTGAAGCTTCCCGGACCGCCGGCGGTCGCGCCCGGCGTGTCATGACCACGGTGGCCGGCCAGTCAGTCGCCCTCGACAACGGCCAGCACATCCTGATTGGCGCTTACGCTGAAACGCTGCGGCTGATGAAGGATGTGGGCGTCGATGTGGAGGCTGCATTGCTGCGCTTGCCGCTGACGCTGCAGTTTCCCGACGGCAGCGGATTGACGCTGCCCCGCTGGCCGGCGCCGCTGGACGCCTTTGCCGGCATTATCACGGCGCGCGGCTGGTCGTGGGCCGACAAGCGCTCGCTGCTCAAGGTGGCGCTGGGCTGGCGGCTTGGCGGATTCCAGTGCGGCCCCGGGCAATCAGTCAGCGATTTATGTCAGGGCCTCACTTCCGGCGCCATGACCTCGCTGATCGAGCCTTTGTGCGTGTCGGCGCTGAACACGCCACCCGTTCGCGCCAGCGGACAGGTGTTTTTGCGCGTGATGCGCGATGCACTGTTTGCCGAGAGCGGCGGCTCCAACCTACTGCTGCCGCGCGTGGACCTGAGCGCGCTGCTGCCCGATACGGCGCTGGCCTGGCTTGCGGCGCAAGGCAGCCAGGCGCGCCTGGGTGTACGGGTGCAGGTCATCGCGCCAGCCGCCTCGGGCTGGACGGTTGACGGCGAAGCATTTGACCGCGTCGTGCTGGCCTGCCCGCCGAATGAAGCGGCGCGTCTGGTGGAAGGCAGCAGCGTTGCAGACAAGGGCTGGCTCGCGCAGGCTCGCGGCCTGCAGCACGAAGCCTTGTGTACCGTGTATCTTCATGCGCCCGATGCCCGTCTGCGCCGGCCCATGCTGGCCCTGCCTTCCAGTGCGGCCGAACCAGCGCAATTTGTATTTGACCGTGGCCAGCTCGGCGGCACGGCAGGCTTGCTGGCCTTCGTCATCAGCGCCAGCACAGGCGATAGCGCCACCTTGACGCAGCAGGTGCTGGCGCAGGCGGCGCGGCAATTAGGGCTGAGCGCCTTGCAGCCGGTGCAGACCATTGTGGAAAAACGCGCCACCTTTGCCTGCACCCCCGGCCTGCAGCGCCCCGCCGCCCGGATAGCCCCCGGTCTGATGGCATGCGGGGACTACATCGCGGGACCCTACCCGGCCACACTGGAAGGGGCGGTGCGTTCAGGATTTGAGACTGCCGCTTAAGGCTAAGGGAGCAGGAAATTACAAAAATGCCAGTCATTCACTTTCGTCATTGCGAGCGTAGCGCGGCAATCCAGGGCTGCGCTTTCGGGGCGATGGATCGCCACGGCCTGCGGCCTCGTGATGACGAAGGTATTTTGGTGATTTCCACGTCCCTAAGAATCGCCGCACCCTAGCCAACGGCGCCATGGATTTCCATCGTCACGCTTGCTGTCAAGCCAAGAACAGCTCACACAACTCGGTCAGCGTGCTCACCGTTTCATGCGGCTCGGCCGCATGGCTCCACAAATAATCGGCGCGATTGACCCACACCGTCTGCATGCCGCAATTGAGCGTCGCCTGGCTTGAACGCTATTTGAAGAGTATCTGGCCGGCAAAACGCTGGCTGTTGCATGCCGGCCATGGCGCGAAGCGCCTGCCGGGCTGTCGGCGCCCCCGGGTGCGCATGAGGATCCTACTGGGCACCCGATGCAATGCTGTGCTTGTCCATCAGGCGGTACAGCGTCATGCGTGAAATACCGAGTTCGCGCGCAGCGTGCGTGATGTTGCGCCCGACGCGGGTCAGCGCGTGGGTGATCGCGTCGCGCTCGGCCACGGTGCGGGCAGCGTCCAGTCCAATCCCCATGCCGCTCTGCGCCGGCGCCAGCCCCAAGTCGGTCGGGCCGATCAGGCGCTGGTCGGTCATCACGACGGCGCGCTTCACGCGGTTGTATAGCTCGCGCACGTTGCCCGGCCAGCCGTAGGCCGCCATCGCCGCCATGGCCAGCCGGCTGAAGCCCTCGACCCGGGTCTGGCTCTCGCCCGCGCAACACTGGAAGAAATACTCGGCCAGCAGCGGCACATCCTCCATGCGATGACGCAATGGGGGAACCTCGATCGGCAGCACGTTCAGGCGGTAGAACAGGTCCTCCCGGAAACGGCCCATCGCCACGGCCTCGGCCAGGTCCACATGGGACGCAGCCACGACGCGCGCGTCGACAGGCAGGTTGCGCGCCGAGCCCACGCGGCTGATCGTCTTTTCCTGCAGGAAACGCAGCAGGTTGGTCTGCAGCTCCAGTGGCAAGTCGCCGATCTCATCGAGGAAGATCGTGCCTCCGTTGGCCGTCTCGATCAGCCCGCGCCGCTCCGATGTAGCGCCGGTGAATGCGCCCCGCTCGTGGCCAAACAACTCGGAATGGATCAGCGCGGGCGAGATGGCGCCGCAGTTGACGGCCACGAATGGCCCCGCTGAACGGCTCGAACCCTGGTGGATAGCCCGCGCCGCCAATTCCTTGCCGCTGCCACTTTCCCCGCCGATCAGCACCGGCGCTTCGGTCGCCGCCACCTTGCGGATCTGCTGGCGCAGATGGCTGATGGCGGGCCCCCGCCCCACCATGCCCGGCGCGCCCACCGGATCGGGATGGATGTCATGTCGATACCGCAGCATGGCGCGCTGGCCCGCGTGGTTCAGCGTGAGTTCCAGGTCGTGCCAATCCACCGGCTGGACCTGGTGGTCGAAAAAATGGCCAAGAATCAGATCGCGAAAACCGGGCGACTCCAGCGCCTGGGCCTCGCACACGGCCACCCACTCAGAGCCATCGGAGGTTTGGACGCAGGCCTCAATGGTCGCTTCCGGCACCGGCAGAGCGGCGCCGATGATCAGCAGGCTGACCGGAAAACGCCGCTGCGCCTGCTGGTGGCGCGCTGCCGTCACGCCTGCCGCGCGCGCCACCTCCCAGCCACGGCTGATTAGCTGGTCGGGCACCAGGCTAGCACCCCCTCCCAGCGTCACACACAAGATATTTTGGGGCCGCATGACGAAACCGGCCCTAGAACGACATCGGTATTCTGAGACCCACTGTCAAATCGGGCGTGTCCCGCGTCAACCCGGCCCCCACGGTCAGGTTCAGGGTGGTCTTCTCGCTGTAGCGGTACGAATAGCCCAGCAGCAGCGTGGACAGCTGGGTGCGCACCGAGCTGGACACAGGCACACCGTTTTGCCGAGTGCGGCCAACGGAGTTCAGATCCATCCCGACACTGAAGGAGGACCGGTCATTGAGCGCCAGGCCCATGCCGAAATTAACGCCCAGCACGCCGCCAGGCTTGATCGATCCGATGTCCTCACGCTCGCCATTGAGCACCAGCCGGCTGACGTTGCCGCGCGAGATATTGTGCGTGTAACTGATGCCGCCGAAAAACACGACCGGATCCGAAGGGAACAACCAGGTCAGGCCCGGCTGCAGCGAGTAAAAGCCCGATCCGGTCGGCAAGTCCAGCGGCAGGCCGGTGCCCGTGGTGTTGCCAACGCAGCGCGTCACGCAGTCGGTCACCACCTCGAACGGATCCTTGCCGGTGCGGGCCTTGAAGCGCAGGGAACCAATCAGGTACGCCGAGTTGCTCTGAGGCTCGTTCAGCTGGTAGCGGGCGGCGAACTCGACATCACCAATCGACTTGCCGCTGGTATTGAAGGCCCTTTCGGACGCGGAACCGGTGAAGATTTCGCGGCTGATGCTGGCATCGGAACGATAGACATAGGGCAGCTTCGCTTCCACCTCCAGCCGGTTGGTAAGCCCCCATCGGCCCGCGAGCGCGCCGGTGACCGTATTGCGTTTGACCTCGCGCACATCGATCAGGCCGACTAGCAGTGCCGGAATGACGGTGTAGCCCACCAGAGCGACCCGGTTGCTTGACGAGTAGCCGTATTGCACCGAGGGTTCGAACACGAACCCTCCCCGGGGCGTGAGAATACCGGGCTGGTCGAACAGCGGCGCCACGGCGCGCGGCTGGCCGTCCGCGGCGGGTGCCACGCCCACGCGCACTGGCCGGCCCGCAGTGTCGGGCGGCTGGCTGGATGCGGCTGCCTTTTCGGGAGGCCTTGCTGGCCGAGTGTCCGCCGGCGGCGGGGCGCTACGCGCCTCCTGGCCCTCGGCGCGCTGCTGTTCCCGATAGCGCGCATTCTGCTCCATCACTGATCGCTGCAGTGACTCGATCTGCCGGCCCTGCTGCATGAGCTGCTGCTGCAGTGACTCGATGCGTTTGTTCGCGGCCTTGGGTGACTCGACGCGTTTGTTCGCGGCCTTGAGTGACTCGACGCGTTTTTTCGCAGCCTTGGCCGACGGCGCGCCTTGCGCCTGCGCGGCGCCCCCCGACAACGCCATGGCGAAACCTGCAAGCAGAACCAAAAACCCGTGCTGGCGAGATGTTTTCATGGTGCCTCCTCCTCGAGCGGGATGCGCTCATTGTTTGTTGTATTTAGTGTCAGTAGAGAAGTCAGCGTACGGGCACCATTGGGCTGGCAGCAAGACGCAACTTGCTACCAAAGGTAATTCTCCGCAAACCGGCGCGCCACATGTCACATGCGTGTGACAGTCTGATGGGTGGATGGGATCGAAGCGCTGCAACGCAAGCTGCGCAAGGCCTGGCGTGGTCTGGCGAGGGTTGGCGTACGGTTCGAAGGCCCCGAAGCACCCGCTTTTCCCAGCGGAGTTGTCACACGGAAGAGACATAAAAAAATTGCGGCGGCGGCGGCGGCGGCTTGCTTGCAGCCATTGCATGGCGTACAGCAAGCAAGCCGCATGCGGAAAATTCTAGTGTCATGCCGCTGTGACAAGCCGGGCCCTGAACGGCGACTGGGCCAGCACCGCAACACCTCCAGAGCCGCGCGAAACCACGCTTGCCAGCCAACCTCCCCTCTGTAGGCAGCGCTGCGCGACATTTACCAGAAATGGCTGGCCCAAAAGTTGCGTTACAAAATCGTTGTTGAAACACAACACAATGCGGCACTTTGTCATATCCAACCTTAGGAGGAATCATGAAAAAGAAACTTCTGGCTTCGGCCCTTGCAGTAGCGTTCGGCCTCAGCGGTGTAGCGCTTGCCAACGACACGGACCAGCGCACCAAGCAAAAGACCGAGGACGGCAACAACACGAGTACGACTACCAGTACGAGTACGAGTACGGACGCCAGCATCAAGCAGAAATCCGACTACAACAACGACAAGAGCACCAACAAGCAATCCGGCGCCGCGACGGCCAGCGCCGCGCGGTCCGTTGCGCTCAACAACGGCTCCGCCGGCCAGTTCTCCAATGCCTTCAATGTGTCAAAAGCGACCGCCATCAGCAACCTGAATGGCTATGTGACGGGCAACACGGTGCATGACATCGGAAACTACGCCTCCAATTCCGGCAGTGCCAACGGCGGCAACGGCGCCAAGGGCTACGGTGGCAAGGGCGGCAGCGCCCTGGCGGTCGGTATCGGTGTCGGTGGCAAGGGCGGCAAGGGCACGGGCGGCTACGCCGACAGCGACGGCAAGGGCGGCAAAGGCACGGGTGGCTACGGCTCGGGCGGCAACGGCGGCTACGGCGCCGGCGGCAGCGGTGGCGGCACCCAATCCAACGGCAGCGGCAACGACAGCGATTGGAGTGCCGGCAACGGCGGCAACGGCGCCTCTGGCTCTGGCGGCAACGGCGCCTCTGGCTCTGGCGGCAACGGCAGCGGCGGCAACGGCACGGGCGGCAACGCCCAAGCCGGCAACGGCAGCGGCGGCCAGGGCGGCAACGGCGGCGAGGGCGGCAAGATCAAGGTCAGCGCCGGCACGTTCAACATGTCCAACCAAATGACCAGCGTCGGGCAGTCGGCGG
>JAYWDL010000379.1:0-3766 GCA_043779865.1 Polaromonas sp. | reverse complement strand
CGCCTCCACCTGCCTGACCAGTTGCTCGCCTTCGGCGACGGTGGTGGCAATCGGCTTTTCAGGCAGGATGGGCAGGCCGGCGGCGATGCACTGCAGTGCTTGCGGCACATGCAGCTGGTTGGGCGTGGCCAGAATCAGTCCGTCGGGGCGGCCCTGAGCCAGCAATTCATCAATCGAGGCGTACAGCGGGAACGCCAGCCCTCCCCGCCACGGCTACGGCGGCGGGCGAAGGATCGACGATGGCCGATAGCAGGCAGGTCAGACTGGCTTGGGCCACGCCTATATGGGCCTGGCCGATAGAGCCGGCGCCGGCAACCGCAATGCGTGTTTTGGTCATGGAACCTTATCGCGTTCAGTTGAAAAAATCAGCCGTCCCGCTTACCTGTGGCGACTACCAGCAACCGGGACCGGGCCGAAGAATTATTTGCGCATTTTCGCCAGTTCGGCCAGATTGGCCGTCATTTCGTTCACCGTGGCCTCACCGACGCCGAAGCTGAACTGTGCCGCGAAACCGGTTAATATTGCGCAATATTTTGCTCAATTTAACGCGCATTGGAGTTTGACCATGGGAATTGCCGCCCGCGACATCATCGCCTTTTCAGAAGCCCGCACGCATCTATCCCGCCTGGTGGATGAAGTGCGCCAGGGCGCCGAAAAAATCATCACCAAAAACGGCGAACCCGCCGTGGCGATCATCGACGCCAGACGGCTCGACTATTACCACAGCCTGGAACGCGACCGCGTGCATATGCTGCTGCTCGACGAAGTTGAGAAGGGCTTGGCGGATGTGGTGGCTGGCCGCACCGGTGATGCGCTGGAAGACCTGGCCGCACGCCAGGCACGCCACAAGGCAAAAATGCTCACCAAAAGAGTCGAGTCTTGATTCAGATTCGTGCCACAGACAACTATCGAGCCAATCTGGACAGCATTGAAGCGTATTGGGACGCCTGTCTGTTCCCCGCAGGCAATGGGAGATTGCTGACTGAGTTGGCCGCCACTGCGCTTGTGCATTTGCGAAACCACCCGCGCATGGGGCGCAACTTCTTGCAGCGCCAATCCAAGTCCGTCGATACCGTAACGCGCGCTCAAAAGCTTGACGCGCTGCTCAACACCCTGGGCACGGACGCCGAACGCGCCGAAATTCGCGAATACCTGATGACCGACTACCTACTGCTGTATGCGCTGGTGGGCGACGTGATCCACCTGCTGGCCATCAAACACCACAAGCAGCTGTCTTTCGACATCAATCTATAAAAAAACGCACCTATCAACACAACCGTGTCTACACAAGTCCCCCTGCTCGACATCAAGCTGCTGCGCCTGCTGGATCAACTCTACATTACCCGCAGCGTGACGCGCTCGGCCGAGGCGCTGGGCCAGAGCCAGCCGACGGTCAGCATCTGGCTGGCGCGGCTGCGCAAGGAGCTGGGCGATCCCCTGTTCGTTCGCACCGCTGAAGGCATGCTGCCGACGCCGCGCGCCGACGCCTTGATGGGCACCGTGCGCGAGGTGCTGGCCGGTCTGCAGCGGCTGGCGCAGGCAGCGGCGCCGTTTGACCCGTCCACAGCGCAGCGGCGCTTTTCAATTTGCATAACCGACGCCAGCCATATCACCCTGCTGCCCCGGCTGCTGGCGCATGTGCGGGCGCTGGCCCCCGGCGTGGTGCTGGAGGCCAAGCGCATCGATGCCGGCCTGGCGCTAGCCCTGCAGACCGGCGAGGCTGACCTGGCGGTGGGTTTTCTGCCCTGGCTGGACGCCGGCTTTTACCAGCAGACCCTGTACGCGCAGGACTGGATTTGCCTGGCCAATGCGCATCATCGACGCAACCCCGGCGGACTGGAACCTGCAGGTCTACCAGGCCGAGGCGCACATCGGCATCAGCTCGGGCACCGGCTACCAGCTGCTCGACAGCGCCGTGGCGTCGCAACACCTGACGCGCCAGATACGGCTGGAGCTGCCCGGCTTTCTGGGCCTGTCGGCCGTTCTCTCGACCAGCGACCTGATCGCCACCCGGCCCCGCCACATCGGCGAAACCCTTGCCCGCTCCACAGGGCTTAACGGCCTGCGCGTACTGCCCTGCCCGTTCGAGATTCCGGGCTTTACCGTCAAGCAGTACTGGCACGCCCGCTACCACCACGACGCCGACTCCCGCTGGCTGCGCGGTATTTGTGCTGAATTGTTCATGAATAGTGCTTTCAGCGCGGATGCTACGGGCGTGAGTAGCTATTGATCTGATAGCGTTTCGTGGGTGTGAAGGCTGCGCCATCCAACTGCGTTTTTCAGCAGCCCGGCGCTGGGCACAAAGGCCTCGTTAACAAATAAGTTGGTCAATTTAAGCCAGAGCGAATGCAGTAGTTCCAATCTCCATGAAACGCGTTTCGCTCGATCTTGATGGCGGCAAAGTCTTCATCGGAGACGACCTGGCCTTTGGGGTACTCAGCGCTGTCGAGTTCGGCGCGAACGGCCAGGCCGCTGCGTGTTTTGGTGCCGGCAATCAAGCTGACGATGACCTCGTGGCTGATCAAGGAGCGCCCGCGCCAGTTCATCGTGATGAACGAGAACAATCGGTGCTCGATCTTGTTCCACTTGCTCGTGCCCGGCGGGAAGTGATGCACTTGAATGTCCAGTCCGGTCTCCTGCGCCAGGCGGCTCAACTCCAGTTTCCACAGCCGCACGCGATGCCCATTGCTGCCCCCGCCGTCGGCGGTGATGATGAGCAGCTGCCGGGCTTGCAGGTAGCGCTCTCGCCCCATGCTGAACCACCAGCGCCGGATCGTCTGCACGGCGAATGCCGAGGTGTCATGGTCGGTGCCCACGCTCACCCAGGCCTCGTCCGCGCCGATGTCATAGACCCCGTAAGGATTGGCCCTTCCGAGCTCCTTGTCAATGAAGTCATGAACCTTGACCTTGACAGGCTCGCCACCGGGCAGCCACTGCTGCCCGGCGTTCTTGTACGCGCCCACCAGCTCCTTTTTCTTCGTGTCCACCGAAATCACTGGCACACCGGCCTCCAGGGCCGCGGCCACTGCCTTGTTGATGTGCTCGAACTGGGCGTTGCGATCCGGGCTTTGATTGCCTTCGATGACCTTGACGTTGGACTGCAAACTGTAGTTCTGGCTCTTGAGGAGTTTGCCCACCACGACGTGGCTCACCGCGTGCCCCCTGGCTTTGAGTTCGTCGGCCAGGTTGCGCAAACTCTTGCAAGTCCAGCGCAGGGGTGACTCGGTATCCCCACGGGTCGTTGAATCCACGAGCGCCAGCAGCTCTGGCACCAGCGTTGCATCCTTGAGCTCGATCTTTTTGCGCCCTGCGCCGGCCTGGCGCGTGCGACCTGCCAGTGCGTGCGTCTGCTGTGCAGTTTGCCCTGTCTGCCCTGTCGCCTCGATTTCGCTGAGTCCGGCCCTGATGGTGGTGCGCGACACGCCTGTGGCCAGCGCGACGGCAGCCACCCCGCCGCGCCCCAGAACTTTTGCCTCAACGCCCACCAGCAGACGCCTTTGCCGCTCGTCGAGCACCTCACGCATCACTTCCCACCGTTGACTGATCACTGAATCAATTGCCATGCGCCAGAGAATATTTGAAAATGGTTAATTGAACAAGTTATTTGTTAACAAGCCCTAAGCAGTGGTTCGGGATAAATTCAACGTGCTCTGTTTTTGATAAGCTCTTACCTGAAAGTTATTCCGTAATATGATGCTGACTATCACGAAAAATGGAGTTGATAGATATGAAGCTGGAAGTGCTGGAGTTAACAGAGGAAGAGCGG
>JAYWDL010000378.1:0-3768 GCA_043779865.1 Polaromonas sp. | reverse complement strand
ATGAGATCAATGTCAGCATCGAAATACCGATCATCGAACGCCCAAGTCAAATACCTGAACAACATCGTGGAACAAGACCATCGCGCAGTCAAACGGGTCACCAAACCAGGTCACCAAACCGATGCTCAACTTCAAGTCCTTTCAAGCAGCCAAAAGCGTCCTGGCTGGCATCGAATTGATGCACATGATTCGCAAAGGTCAGCTCATGCTGGAAGGCTGCATCGAGCTGTCTTTTGCCGGCCAATTTTATGCATTGGCAGGGCAAATCCGTCCAGTTTGAGGGACTGGCACTCGTCCCCGCCAAAATCACGTTCATCAGTGGCTAACGCGACAGAACCGCTTTCTCCTCAGGGAATCAACCCCATCGCATGCATGTAGGCCGGGTGCAGCATCAGCTCGTTCCATTCATGGGCTGGCGTCGTTGGCAGCAGATCGAGCCGGCGCAGCTCGCTGGATTCCAGCGCCTCCCACTGGCCCTTGAGCAGCGCCTCGGCCATACCGTCAAGCAACTCGTCCAGCGGCTTGCCAGTGCCCACCGACTGGTTGCACAGCACCACCATGTCGCAGCCGGCGTTCAGCGCGGTCATGGCGGCCTGGGCGAAGCTCACCTGCTTGCCATCAATCAGGCGCGCGCCGGCCATGCTCAGGTCATCGCTGAAAATCGCGCCGCCAAACCCGAGCTGGCCACGCAGGATGTAAGTCAGCCATTTTTCTGAAAACCCGGCCGGGCGGGCATCGACCTTGGGATAAATCACATGCGCCGGCATCACGCTGGCAAGCGTGGTGTTGAGCCAGTCATAAGGCGCAGCGTCGTCGGCCAGGAGTGCCTTCAGGCTGCGCTTGTCAACGGGAATGTCGGTGTGCGAGTCGGCCTTGACGAAACCATGGCCGGGGAAATGCTTGCCGCAGTTGCTCATGCCGGTCTGCAGCAAGCCGTGCATCAGGCTTTTGGCCAGCAGGCTGACGACCCGCGGATCCCGGCCAAAGGCGCGATCGCCGATCACACTGCTTTCGCCATAATCCAGGTCCAGCACCGGGGTGAAACTGAAATCAACACCACAAGCGCGCAGCTCGGCGCCCAGCACATAGCCGCAGGCGGTGGCTGCGTTGGTAGCGGCCAGCTGGTCCCTGATCCACAACTCACCCAGTGCGCGCATCGGTGGCAAATGCGTGAAACCATCGGTGCGAAAACGCTGCACGCGGCCGCCTTCATGGTCGACACAAATCAGCAGATCATTGCGAACACTTTTGATATCGGCGCACAGGCCTGCGAGCTGCTGGCGGTTTTCCCAGTTGCGGCCAAACAAAATAATGCCGCCGGTGAGCGGATGCTTCAGGCGGCGACGGTCAACCTTGGTGAGTGTCAAGCCTGCAATGTCGATGATGAGGGGGGCGTGCTGGGTCATGGGAAGATTTTCAAAGTCACTATTGAATTAGTAGCTGCCTGGGCAGTATCTGCCTGGGCTAAGACGTATTTTTCTCTATAACGCAAAAGCTGGCGGCGTAGTCGGTTTCATCGCTTACCGTGACATGGGCAGTAAGCTGGCTGGCTTCAAACCAGGCCTTCAACGCACCGTGCAGGACAATCTCGGGTTTGCCGCTGGCCACCTTGACAATTTCGCAATGGCGCCAGGTCATGGGCATCCGCATCCCCAGGCCGATGGCTTTGCTGAAGGCTTCCTTGGCCGAAAAGCGGGTAGCGAGGTAATTGACGCCCCGGTCTGGCCAGCGCGCACTGCGGTCTTTCCAGGTAGCCAGTTCGCCTTCGCTCAGGATTTTTTGGGCAAGGCGCTCGCCGTGGCGTTCCAGGCTGGCGCGAATGCGGCGCACGTCGCAAATATCGGTGCCAATGCCATAAATCATCAGGACACTACGGCCGGCTCAAACGCCGCATTGATGCAGCGCAGGTAGTCTTTTACCGTGGCGGCATAGCCCAGTTCCAGCGCATCGGCAATCAGCGCATGGCCAATCGACACTTCAAGCACACCGGGCACCGCAAGCAGGAATTCAGTGAGGTTTTCGCGGTTCAGGTCGTGGCCGGCATTTACTCCTAAATTAATAGCAGCAGCGGCCCGTCCTGTCTGAGCAAAACGGCTTAATACTTCATTTTTCTTGGTTCCCGACCAGGCCCGGGCGTAGCTTTCGGTGTAGAGCTCCACACGGTCAGCGCCAACAGCTTTGGCAGCAGCCATCGCTTTGGGGACAGGATCCATGAACAGGCTGACCCTGATGCCGCGTGCGTGGACCTGCTCAATCAGGGGTTTCAGGTGTTCGGCGTCCTGCGGGAAATTCCAGCCATGGTCGCTGGTGAACTGATCTTCGCTATCGGGCACAAAGGTGCATTGATGCAGCGGCAGGCCCCGGGCCGAAAGATCCCGCACAAAGTGCATCAGGTTCTGCAGCGGATTCCCTTCAATATTGAATTCGCAATGCGGCCAGTCTTTCATCAACGCCGCAATTTCGTACACATCATCGGAGCGGATATGCCGCTCGTCAGGCCGGGGATGGACAGTGATGCCCTGTGCGCCAGCCTCCAGGCATAGCTCGGCGGCCCGCGTCACGCTCGGAGTGTCGAAAAGCCGGGTGTTGCGAAGCAGCGCCACCTTGTTGACATTGACCGACAAGGCGGTTTTTTGCGTGCCCAGAGGGTGAGACGGAGGCTCGGAGTGAAATAAAGCAATCATGGTGGAATCAATGGTTAAAGGGCTTGGAGGTCCATCATCATTTGCCGGGTTTTCAAGACCCTTACACCGCAATGGTAGTGCAGCAGGGCGCGCAACTGGATTTTCAGTTCATTTACGCCAGGTACACAAGCTTGCAGCGTATCGGAAAACAGCGCTTTGTCACCCAAGGCCTGCTGTAACGCCTGCCACTGCTCACCGGGAAGGCTGGCACGGTCGTCGTCATGTGCCTGCCGAATGCCGGCTTCCGCCACCAGTACATAGCGGATGTGCGGGGTCAGGAATGCCAGCGTCGAAGTTTCTGCATCCAGCCTGGGCAGCAGGCCAATGTCGCGCAGCAAGCGCAGCTCAAAAGCGCGCAGCGCAAGCTGCAACGTGTCTGTAGTCTGGCTGGCCAGCAACTGCACCGTCGCGGCGTAGGCGTCAAAGAGCGCGGGATGCGGGTCGTCGCGTGCGAGCAGGCGCATTAGCAACTCATTGAGGTAATAGCCCGACAGCAGGGCATCGCCCGTCGGCATGACATGGCCGCCCTGCCATTCGGCGCTCTTGAGATTGCGGATTTCGGCATCGCCGCCGAAAGCAATGTGCAGGGGCTGCATGGGCAGCAAAATCGGCCGGAAGCTGGAGCTTGGTTTTTTTGCACCGCGCGCCACCAGTGCCACCCGGCCGTATTGACGGGTAAACACATCCAGAATCAGGCTGGATTCGCTCCAGTCATAGCGGTGCAGCACATAGGCGGGCTCGTTGCTGATGCGTTGGGTGGCCACGGCTTAAGGCCTAAGCCATGAACGCAAAACAGGACCAAGCAGGGCGAAAGACATTTTTCGGTACCACAAAGCGCCTTGCGGTGGACGCGAAAGGACGCAGCGCCGGGCCGCCCCAAGCAAGGCCAGCCCCCTCGGGGGGCAGCGAACCACACGCAGTGGGGAGCGTGGGGGCTCATTCATATCCAAAGGTTTTCACGCGTGCCTCGTCGTCAGCCCAGCCCGATCGGACCTTGACCCATATCTCCAGGAACACCTTGCCGCCAGTTAGCGTTTCAAGTTCGTGCCTTGCTTCGGTGCCAATGCGCTTGAGCTTTTCGCCC
>JAYWDL010000377.1:0-10563 GCA_043779865.1 Polaromonas sp. | reverse complement strand
TCCGCATCACCTTCGACGAGCACCTGCCGCGCTGGAACTACCGCGCCGCACCACTGGGGGACTGATTCAGGGAAGTTAATGTTTGCCACATCCTTAGGTCTGTCGGCCGAACGCATTGCCGAACTCAAAGCTAGTGGCGTCGACTGAGCGGCGCAGCTACCTCTTTTCAAGCACAAACGGAGACTTCTCATGTTCACATTTAAAAAATGTGCCGATACTTACCTCGCGCAAATTATGCTGGGATGCGTCCCTGAAAGTGGCGCGTCCGCTATGCTTCCTGCTGTCGGATGCGGTGTCTTATATTACTGGCCAGCATTTGTCGACCAATGGTGGCTACACCATCGACGTTTGATTGATGCAGGAAAACTTCATGAGCAATCTGCTATCTGCTTTCCGCCTCACGGTGGCGCGCTATTGCCCGTCTTCGCTGGCATGCTGCACGAGTGGCGCATGGCCCATGGTTCAAAAATGCACTGGAACAGGGTGGTCGGGGAACACGTACTTGCGGGTGACCTGTCACTGTCAGATTTCGTTCACTCGGTGTGAATCTTTCTATTCAAAGGAGACAAAATGACATTCAAAAAAATCAAAGCCGTTGTTGCGCCCCTGCTGGCTCTGGCCTTGCTGTGCAGCGCCACGTTCCTGCTGCCTGCCGGGCAGGCCTTGGCGCAGGAATTTCCCTCAAAGGCCATCAAGTTCATCGTGCCCTTCCCGCCCGGCAGTGGCACCGACACATCGGCACGCTATTTCGGCAAGAAACTCACGGCACTCACCGGGCAACCCGTGGTGGTGGAAAACCGCCCGGGCGCGAACGGGTTCATTGCGGCAAAGGCCTTGCTCACCGCGCCCGCCGACGGCTATACCGTTTTTGTCGGCAGCAATTCATCACTGGCTGTCAACGTGGCACTGTTCAAGAAGCTGCCCTACGATCCTCAAACCGATATGGCGCCATTGACCATGATGATGCGCGCCCCTACCGTGCTCGTGGTGCCGCCAAATTCCCCGTACAAAACGCTGGCCGAAATGATCAGCGCGGCCAAGGCGCAACCTGGCAAGCTCAACTATGCGGCAGGCTCTGCAGGTTACCAGCTAATGTCGGAGGCATTGAACGACAGCGGACACCTGGACATCCACAACGTACCGTTCAAAGGTGCATCGGAGGCCTTGATCGCCGTTGCTTCGGGCACAGTGGACATGGCGTTTTCCGACATCACCGCCGCTTACGAACTGGTCAAGGGTGGCAAGCTGCGCGCACTGGCTGTAGCATCTGATCGCCGTACACCGATTCTTCCGTCCGTGCCTTACTTTGGTGAAGCAGGCATGCCAGGCTTCACCACCTATGTCTGGGTGGGTGCCATGGTTTCGGCCAAAACACCGAAAGCGGAAACCGACAAGCTTGCCAACTTGCTGGCCCAGATTGAGCGCATGCCCGAGACCAAGGAATTTTACGAACGCATGGGCGCCGAAGTCATGAACGGCGGCGCCGATGAGATGCGTAAATTCCAGGCCACCGAGATCGAATTGTGGAAGCGCATTGCGGTCAAGGCCAAAGTCGAACAGGAATGAGCATGCTCCCTCTGAACGGCATTCGTGTGCTGGACCTGAGCACGGTGGTACTTGGACCGTATGCAAGCCAGATACTGGCCGAATACGGCGCCGATGTCATCAAGATCGAAGCGCCTGAAGGCGATTCGACCCGGCGCACTGGCCCGAGCACGGAAGAAGGCATGGGCGCCATTTTTCTCGGCGTCAATCGCGGCAAGCGCAGCATCGTGCTGGACCTGAAAACATCGCAGGGCCAGGAAGCGTTGCTCAAGCTGGTGGACACCGCCGATGTACTGATGCACAGCATCCGTCCGCAAAAGCTGGCGCAGATCGGGCTGGACCCGGAAACCCTGCGCGCACGCAATCCGCGACTGGTGTATGTGGGCCTGCACGGGTTTGCGCAGGATGGCCCTTACGGCGGCATGCCGGCCTATGACGACATAATTCAGGGCATGTCGGGTTGCGCGGCCCTGATGGAACGGCAGACCGGCACGCCCCAGTACTACCCGACCATCGCCGCGGACAAAACATCGGGCCTGGTCGCCACCCATGCCATCCTCGCAGCCCTCTTCATGCGCGAACGCACCGGACAGGGCTCGTATGTGGAAGTCCCGATGCTGGAGTCCATGGTGGCCTTCAATCTGGTTGAACATTTTTATGGCCAGCATTTCGAACCACCCCTGGCCGGGCCTGGTTACCCGCGGCTGCTTAATCCGTGGCGCCGGCCCTACCGCACGACCGACGGCTACCTGTGCGCCATGCCTTACACCGATGCGCACTGGCGCCGCTTCTTTATCGAGGCGGGTGCGTCTGAACTGGCGCTTGACGCCCGCTTCACCGATATTTCGGCGCGCACGCGCAACATCGAAAAGCTCTACGAACTTGCGGCGCAATTTATTGCCGAGCGCAGCACCAAAACCTGGCTTGAGATTTTCAGTCGGCTTGAAATTCCCGCCTCGAAGATGAACCGGCTGGAGGATTTGCAGCAGGATGAACACCTTCGTGCCACCGGTTTCTTCGAAACGCTGCAAGACCCGGCAATGGGAACACTCAGGTTTCCCGGTGTGCCCGTGAAGTTCGATCATGTCCGCCCGCCCGTCAGGATGGCGCCGAGACTCGGTGAGCACACGGCAGAACTGCTGGCAGAAATCGGCATGACGCCTGCGACCTACAACACCCCAAAACCACCATGAGCACTCCCGAAAACATCCAGCAGCTGGGTCAGGGTTTTTACTGGCAGGACCTGGCTATTGGTCAGCGTTTCAAGACCTTTCGTCGTACCGTGACCGAGGCCGACCTGGTGGGTTTCATCGGCGTCACGGGCATGGTCGAGGTCATGTTTATCGATGCGGCCCAGTTGCATGGCGGCATTGCCGGCAGGCCGGTTCCCGCTGCGCTGACGTACACGCTGATCGAAGGTTTCATCCTGCAAACCATGATCCAGGGGACTGGGTTGGCGATGCTGGAACTCACCCAGAAAATCCACGCCCCTGTGCGCGTGGGAGACACCATCCACGCCGTCATTGAGGTGACCGGCGTGCGTCCCACCTCCAAAGGCGGGCGAGCAATCGTCGATTCGACGATCCAGGTTTTCAACCAGCACGAAGAAAAAGTCATGACCTACACCGCCCGGCGCATGCTGGCTGGCCGTACCGACGCCTGAACACCTTTTTGCATCCACATCAATGGAGACATCACCATGAACAGCATCCCAAGACGCTTTTCCCGCCGGTTCTCAATCGCAGCGCTGGCTTCGATGGTCTGCACCGCCGTATTGACCACCGCCGGTGTCCAGGCCCAGACCGCTTTTCCATCCAAGCCGATCACCATGATCGTCCCTTTCCCGCCCGGCGGTCCCACGGATCTGGTGGCGCGCGTCATCGCGCAGAAAATGTCGGAGTCCATGGGTCAACCCGTGATCATTGACAACCGGGGCGGCGCCAACGGCAACCTTGGCGCCATGCTGGTTGTCAAGGCGCCAGCTGACGGCTACACCTTGCTGTACAACACGTCATCCATCACGCTGAGCCCGGCGCTTTACAAAAGCCTGAGCTACGACGTGAATCGGGATCTGGCCCCCGTGGCGCTGACGGCCGTTGTACCCCTGGCCCTGGTGGTTTCTCCCAGTGTTCCGGCCGACACCGTGAAGGAGTTCATTGAATATGCCAAAGCCAACCCCGGCAAGCTGTCCTATGGCTCTGCCGGTAATGGCAACGTGACCCATCTGGGTGCTTTCCAGTTCGTGCAGGCCAATGGCATAGATGCGGTGCATATCCCGTACAAGGGCAGTGCCCCGGCTGACGTTGACCTGGTCGGCGGGCAGATCCAGTTCATGACGGACACCGTCAACTCGGTCATGGCTTTTGTGCGCGACAAACGCCTGAAAATGCTGGCCGTCACGACACCCATGCGCATGGCGTTGTTTCCCGATGTGCCAACCCTGGCGGAGTCGGGCATGCCCGGCTTTGAAGTCGGCGCATGGCAGGGCGTGATGGTGCCAGCCAATACCCCCAAGCCTATCATCCAGCGGCTGAACGCCGAAGTGATGAAAGCGCTGCAAGCGCCCGAAGTGCGCCAGAAACTGGCATTGCAGGGAGCCGAGCCTTTAGGCTCGACACCAGAGGCTTATCGCGCCTACGTCCAGAAAGAACTAATCCGCTGGGCGGGCGTGGTCAAGCAGACCGGCGTAACGCTTGAGTGAAAACTGAAGTTGAAGTTGGCCCCATTTCACGGACATCTTATTGTTCTCACAGAACGAGTCCAGGATGCCCACACCCAAGCCGCTGTACCGGGCGCAATTTCGTGAACATAGGGTCGAGTTGCTTCGTGCCGGTCGCAAGCCCGGCATGCTGAATTAGCGAAACCCGCCAAGTGCTTGATTCAGCCATTTGGCGGCTCGGCAATCCATTTACGCTTTCTATAGCGTGCGGGGTTTAGGGCGCCCGTGGTAATCCGTTTTGAATTGCCACAGGTTTTATAGCCACTTCAGCCATTGGTAGAAACCATGCCTATCCGATCTTCTGCCAAAGCGGCCATAGCTGAACGTGACTTTCTTCACACCGAGGGAAGTTCACGCCAACGAAGGCGCTTGGCGTTGCTCAGGGAGCGTTGTCTGCCGCCGAGCACGAGGGGTTCGTGAGCGTAGCCAAGCGCGGGTAGCCCTTCGTAGCCCCCTGCCAGCCGTCGGTGCGGACTAGCGAGCCCCTGACCACGTTCTCCTTTACGAACGATTCCAGGTTCTCGGTGGTGCGCCCGTCAACGACGCGCAGCAATAGCCGCCCCGCGTAGACGAGCTTCTTGAGGGGTACGCCGCTATCGTGCTCCTGGCGGTGCTTCCCGGCACGAGCCTGCGCGTCTTGCCGTTTTCTGACTTCGACGGCACCGACGACGGTGGCCTTGTGGTGAACACCACGCCCCTCTGCGCGTGTTCGCCCACCCAAAAGGCATTCGTCGACTTCAACAGGATGCTCGCCGCCGATGGTGTCACGCTCAGGACGCACCATGCCGGCACGCAACTTATGGAGCATGACAAACGCCTTCTCGTAGCGTTTGATCTCCAACTGCCGTTGAAACTGCAAAGCCGATTGCCCTGGCGGCAGGTGAAGCCCGTTGGCCAACGCAGCGATTCAAGGTAGTGGGCACAACATGCGCCATCGTCTGGAAAGACTCGCTGAAACTCTCGAGGACTGGTCGGAAAGCCGCGGGGATCCATGCGGCAACTCCAATGGCTCGGCAAGATCTTGGCAAGAGATCGGACAGGCATGGTAGAAACAATGGCAGGAAAAAAGAAAAGCGCCCTGAGAGGCGCTTATTTCTTGGCTATTTGGCGGAAACGGAGTCCTTATCATTCGTTATCTCACGTCATCCCAATCCACAATATTTTCCATTGTGAATCAATAACTTAGCTGCTATCTCAAGCCCCACGTTGTCCCGCTTGATAACATACAATATCACGCTTGGATGTGGGTTGAAGCGTGGGTAGTGAATCTCACTCCAACAAGGGAAAACCCTTATAAGGAGGAAAGATGGCACGACAAACGGCGAGACTTAACGCGCTACAGGTAAAGAATCTGGAAAAGCCCGGCTACTACTGCGACGGAGCGGGGCTGTACTTACAGGTCAGCAAGTCGGGATCAAAGTCTTGGATCATGCGCTACACGCTCGACGGCAAGCCCTGCGAGATGGGGCTGGGCTCGTTTACCACCTTCACCCTTGCTGAAGCCCGGCAACGCGCTACAGCACAGCGCAAGCTACTGGCAGACGGCATTGATCCGCTGGCGAAAAAGCACGGCGACCTGCTGATTAAGCGCATGGCTGATGCCAACATCATCACGTTCGACAAGGCCGCTGCCGCCTTCATCCAAGCCAACAGCCCCGCATGGCGCAACGCCAAGCACGGCGACCAGTGGCGCAACACGCTGGCGACCTACGCAAGCCCGGTTATCGGCACGCTGCCGGTGTCCAAGATCGAAACCGCCCACGTCCTGCGAATCTTGTCCCCGATATGGGCAACCAAAACAGAGACAGCCACACGCGTTCGTGGGCGTATCGAGAAAATACTCGATTGGGCCAAAGTCCAAGGCTACCGAAGCGGCGACAACCCGGCGGCATGGAGAGGTCACTTGTCCGAAGCCTTGCCAACGCCGTCTAAGGTGGCTAATGCGGGCCATCATGCGGCGCTGGCATGGGCAGAGCTTGGCGCGTTCATGGTGGCGCTACGGGCTGCGCAAGGGGCTGGCGCTAGGGCAATGGAGTTAATCATCCTGACGGCGACGCGCACCAGCGAAGTGCTTAACGCCAAGTGGTCAGAGTTCGACCTCGACGCCGGGCTGTGGGTCATTCCCAAAGAGCGTATGAAGGGTTTCCGGGAACACCGCGTTCCCTTGTCGGCTGCTGCGCTGGCAGTGCTGGAAAAGGCAAAAGCGGAATCGACCGGCGGCGAGTATGTCTTTACGGGCCGTAGGAGGGCCGCGCTATCGAATATGGCCTGCTTGGCGACGTTGAAGCGCATGGGCCGCTCAGACTTGACGGTTCACGGTTTCCGCTCGACGTTCCGCGATTGGGTTAGCGAGTCCACCAGCTACCCGCGTGACGTGGCAGAGATGGCGCTGGCACACGCAATTGAGGATAAAAGCGAAGCCGCCTACAGGCGCGGCGACCTGATCGAAAAACGCCGGGCGCTGATGGCGGATTGGGCCGCTCATTGCGCTGTGGTGCGTGTCAGTGGCGACGTGGTGGCGATACGGGCAAAGGTTGTGGCAGCATGAAAGCATTTGACCCGTGGACTGCGACATTCAATGATGCCGAAGAAGCTAGTCTTTACGATGGAGAAGCACGCCGAAAATGGGCAATGGCGCTCTACATTAAAACCAGAAAAAGCCATTTTGAGCAACACCCGATTGATGGCGTAGCCCATTGCCTGAAAGCCTGCCTACCCGTTCCGCAGTGGCTTTCAGATGCGTTCTTATCAATGTACGAAAAGTTTGAAAATTTGACTGTTGCCACACTTGACGAAGCGTTTGGTCACACGCCGAAAAAGGGTAAAAGCTTATCAAATCAGAGACTTGAAAAGCAGCAAAGAATGAATGTTCAAATCGCTTTCATCGTTGCGGGCGGGCAAGCAAGAACCTTAGACGGTAGGCGGAAAGTCGGAGAAGAACTGGGTTTGACAGAAAGGCAAGTTAGAGATTTGTTAGTGAAAACAAGATTGAATGTAAAAGGTCATAAGCCTTATAGATTGAAATCTGACAACACACAAGGCAATGCAAACAACCCATTTGGACTAGCCAAAAAAGTACCTAAAAAATGAGGACTTGGGTACTTTGAATGTTCGCCAATAAATAGGTCAACTCGCTTTCATTCCGGAGTCAATCAAGACAAGCCGGGACAAATTGAAAGCGAAAATATGGCCTCAAAAAGTTACCGCCCAAAGCAAGCAGCCGAGTATCTCGGGATCGGAGTTGCCACTTATTGGCGCTGGGCAAAAGAGCGTCCTGACTTCCCGAAAATGATCCGCTTGTCGGCTCGCTGCACCGTTGTTGACGGCGACCAGCTTGTCGCATGGCGCGATGCTCAGGCCGCGAAGGTGGCGTAATGAAACAGCCTACCAACATCACCAATGAAAAAGCCCTTGGATTGCAGTCCAAAGGCTCTAAAAAATGCGCTACCAACGTGGCGGATTTTAACGGCATAAACGCGGCTCAGATCGAATTGAGTCTTGAGATCAAGACAGGCCAGCCTGCCGCCAAAACCCGTAAGTTCGGCCTGAAAAGCACGGCGACCGAGGCGCAGTATGAGCGTATCGACCGCATGTTGTCCACTGGCGTAAAGAACACGTTCCAGTTCCGCAAGGCCGGGATTATGTCGCCCGCATCGCGCATCAAAGAGATGAACGACAAGCTGGGCTACTACATTCCCACGATTGATCAGCGCGACATTTACGATGACGAGGGCTACTGTCATCCCCGTGTTGCTGTCTATGAGTTGATTGACAGACCAGCACAAGGCAGGTGCGCATGAAGCCCTACAGGCCATTTTCCTGCGGCTCTGGTGCGCTGCTCCGTCTACGTGGTGCGCGGCGCTCTGGCAGCGTCTGAGGCGGTCGGCGTGAGCGGGGCCGGTGTCATGCGAGTGAAAAAACTCAAGGGCAACGGCATCATCACAGTGGCGGCACGTCATAACCGGCGGGAAATTCAGGCAGAGATGGGCGCAACGGGATCAATTGACCCGGCGCGCTCACACTTGAATGAAACCCTGACGGGGCCGTCTGCCGCTGCTGATGTGGGTCAGCTTGCCAAAGACCTGATGACGGCGGCGGGCGTGGTCAAGCTGCGTAGAGACGCTGTGATGGGGCTTGAGATTGTTTTCAGCCTGCCGCCTGGACACGCCCTTGATGACCGGGCCTACTTCACCGCTTGCGCTGAATGGGCCGGTGCTGCCTTTGGCGGCGCTCACAACGTCCTGAGCGTGGACATTCACCGTGATGAAGCCGCGCCCCATTGCCACGTTCTGCTGCTGCCGCTTATCGAAGGCCGCATGGATGGCTCAAACCTGCTCGGCGGCAAACAAAAGCTGATGGCGCTGCAAAAAGACTTTCACGCGGCGGTTGCGTCAAAGTTTGGCCTGAGCAAAGCCCCGGCTCGATTGTCAGGGACGGCAAAACAGGCTGGGGCAAAGGCTGTGCTTCAAAAGCTGCGAGAAACGTCTGACGGCGCATTGCAGAGTGCGGCATGGGCGGTCATCCGCGAAGCAGTAGAGCGTGACCCTGCACCTTTCCTGCTGGCGCTGGGCATTGAACAGGCGTCACCGAAAAAGAAACTGCGCACGTTCACCCAGATCATGACCAGCAAGGGCAAAGGGCCAGCCAAAGAGCCAAACCCTATAGGGTTCACACTGCCGAAAAAAGAGCAAACCCTATGCACTGTAGGGTTCACTCCAAAACCACCTATTCCACGGCCTGCTGATTCACCGGCACCGCGACCTGATGACAGTCACGACCTTGACGGCGGCGACCTTGAAACAGTCAGGGTGAAGGATATCGACCTCGACCCGGCGCTGTACGACATGACAACTGGCGAGTATTTCAAACGACCACCAGCACCAGCCCGGCTCCAACGACCAGCGGCTGATGCGTGGGTGAAGTCGGCGTTGAAGGCAAAGACGACCGGCGCGACGCATTACCGGAATTGAGCAACATCAAGGACCAACAACATGAACGACCGCGAAATTCTCGCCGCCTGCCTGCGCTGGCACACCGCCCATGCCCGCCGCCTTGAAATCGGGGCTGAACAACGACGGTTTCAACTGGAGCAAAAGCAGCGTTCCGGGTTTGGTGGTTCTGACCTGGAAATCAGCCGCCGCTTGACCGCTGCAAAGCGTGTAGAGCTTGCCGCACTGCGAGCCCTTGCCAAAGTCTGCCAAAAGATGCGAGCCAGTCAGCAACAGGTATCAGACGCCAATGTGATTGATGTGCCGATGCGCCTGACGATGGACAGGACAACAGGCTAGGTTTGCTTGATATACCCCCCGTGGCCCCTTTAGCCTCTACGGCTTTCGGTTTTGCAGGACCGGCCTTTCCCTTCGCTTTCATAACTCTGTATTTTTAAGGAATCAACATGGCTAGAAAATCAGCCGCTGCACTGGCAACACCACCACCGATATTCACCGCCAAGCGACCACCGCCGCCCGATGGCCTTCCCGATAGTGCTGCTGCGCTGTGGGTTTCAATCTGTGCCGGGGTTGATGCGGCTTACTTCGCTGGTGCTGACTTAACGCTGCTTGAGGCACTGGTAACAGCCGACCATCAAAAGCGAGCCTGTGACCGGCTGGTAAGCGATAACGGGCCAATTCTGGCCGATGGCACGGTTAACCCAGCCGCCAAGCTATCGAACCAATACGCTGCAACGATGGCCGCGCTATCGGGCAAGCTGCGACTGTGCAAGAGCGCGACGACACGGGCCGAAAGCGCCGGGCTGAAAAAGGCGTTGCAACAGGGGCCGCGACCGTGGGACATTAATCCGGAGATTGAAAGCTACTTTTCATGAGGACGCCAGAGCAAAACCTGGACGGTGTGATGGCGTACCTAAAGCACATCGAGCCCCAGCGTGAAGCGTTTGAAAAAGTGATCCGCTATGACGTTGATTCAATTCAGGCCCGGCTTGATTACCTGGAGGGGCACATTGCCGAACTGGAGGCCCGGCTTGATGAACTGCTGTAGGGCCGGGGCCCTTCAATAGCCACGACCGCATCAAAAGCAGGACCGGCCTTAACCTTTTGTCAAAAACATTTACGGAAAAACGCTCACGCACGCGCACGCGAGACCCGGCAAGCCCAAGCATAATTTTTCCCGACGTGGGTTAAAACGTGGGTAGCTAAAGGTGAACAAGAAAAAACCCTAAGCAAATCAATCACTTAGGGTTAGGTCTTGGCGGAAACGGAGAGATTCGAACTCTCGATGAGGCTCTACACCCCATACTCCCTTAGCAGGGGAGCACCTTCGGCCACTCGGTCACGTTTCCA
>JAYWDL010000376.1:0-3775 GCA_043779865.1 Polaromonas sp. | reverse complement strand
TGTTTGAGCGTAACGAAGTGAAGCGAGTTTGCGCCGACCCCCGTTTTTCTGGGGCAGCGCAGGTTGCCCGAAGCGAAGCGAAGGAACCCAGACTGCGGGTCGCCTTTTCTTTGGTGACTTTCTTTTGGCGAAGCAAAAGAAAGTTACTTGCCGCCGGGCAACCCCCGGCCAGCCCAACCAGGCAAAGCTAACTGAAGACAGAAACAAGACAAAGCTAACGACAGGAGCAACACCATGAACCTGTCCGGTCCCTTCATCAACCGCCCAATCGCCACCGTCCTGCTGACCATCGGCCTGGCGCTCGCAGGCATAGGCGCCTTCTTCGTCCTGCCCGTCTCGCCGCTGCCCCAGGTCGACTTCCCCGTCATCTCGGTCAGCGCCTCGCTGCCAGGCGCCAGCCCCAACACCATGGCCAGCAGCGTTGCGACCCCGCTGGAGCGACGCCTCGGCGTCATCGCAGGCGTCAACGAAATGACGTCCAGCAGCGGCACCGGCTCAACCCGCGTCAGCCTGCAGTTCGACCTGAACCGCAAGATTAACGGCGCCGCGCGCGAAGTGCAGGCCGCCATCAACGCCTCCCGCGCCGACCTGCCCGCCACGCTGCGCAGCAACCCGACCTACCGCAAGGCCAACCCGGCCTCGTCGCCAGTCATCATCCTGGCGCTCACCTCCAAAACCCGCTCGCCCGGCCAAATCTATGACGAGGTGTCCAACCTGGTGCAGCAAAAGATTGCCCAGGTGCCGGGCGTCGGCGATGTGGAACTGGGCGGCGGCTCGCTGCCCGCCGTGCGCGTCGAGCTGCTGCCGTTCGCGCTCAACCGCTATGGCGTGAGCATGGAAGATGTGCGCGCCGCCCTTCAGGCCTCGAACGCGAACCGGCCCCGGGGAGCGATTGAAGGCAATGGCAAGCGCCTGCAGATTTATGCCAGCGGCAACACCGCCAGCGGCGGGCCGCGTGCAGCCGATTACCGGGGGCTGATCGTCGCCTGGCGCAACGGCGCGGCAATACGCCTGGCAGACGTGGCCGAGGTCGTCGATGGCGTGGAAAACACCAACACCCTGGGTCTCTTCAATGGCCAGCCTGCGGTCATCGTGCTGGTCACGCGCCAGCCCGATGCCAATGTGATTGCAACCGTGGACGGCGTGCGCGCCCTGCTGCCCGAGCTGCAGGCGCAGTTGCCGCAGGATGTGCAGCTGCATGTGGCGTCCGACAGTACCAACTCGATTCGCGCCTCGCTGCGCGAAATCGAACTCACGCTGCTGATCTCGATTGCGCTGGTGGTGCTGGTGGTGAGCGCATTCCTGCGCAGCGCGCGCGCCACTTTCATTCCCGCCGTGGCGACCGTGGTGTCGCTGCTGGGTACTTTCGGCGTGATGTATTTGATGGGCTTCAGCCTTAACAACCTCAGCTTGATGGCACTCACGGTGGCGACCGGCTTTGTCGTCGATGACGCCATCGTGGTGCTGGAAAACATTAGTCGCCACATTGAAGCCGGTATGGACCGCTTCAAGGCGGCGCTGCTCGGCGCGCGCGAGGTGGGTTTTACCGTGCTGTCCATCAGCCTGTCGCTGGTGGCGGTGTTTATTCCACTGCTGTTTATGGGCGGGCAAACCGGGCGGCTGTTCCGCGAATTCGCCGTTACGCTGTCGGCAGCAGTGCTGATTTCACTGGTGATTTCACTCACCACCACGCCCATGATGTGCGCCTGGCTGCTCAAGCCCGATGCCGACAGCAAACCGCCGGGGCGCATCGCGCGAGGATTTGAAAACGCCTTCAATCGCGTGCTCCGGGGCTACGAGGTCGCGCTGGACTGGGCGCTGGGCAGCAAATTGCTGATCATGCTGATGCTGCTGGCCGTGGTCGGCCTCAACGTCTATCTGTATATTGCAGCGCCCAAAGGCTTTTTTCCGCAACAAGATACCGGGCAGATCAGCGGCGGGCTGCGCGCCGACCGGAGCATTTCCTTTCAGGCCATGCAGGGCAAACTCAAGGAACTGGTCGATATCATCCGCAGCGACCCGGCTGTCGATACGGTGGTCGGCTTTACCGGCGGCTCGCGCGCGGGCGGCGGCTTCATGTTCATCAACCTGAAACCGGTGGGTCAACGGGCCGATGCCGGCCAAGCCGTGATTGCGCGCCTGCGCCCAAAACTGGCGCGCGTCACCGGCGTTACGCTCTTTTTGAACCCGGTGCAGGACCTGCGCGGCGGCGGGCGCCAGAGCAACTCGACTTACCAGTACAGCCTGAAAAGCGACAACGCCGCCGACCTGAAAAAATGGGCCACGCGCCTGGCCGATCAGATGAAGCGCTCGAACGCGCTGACCGACGTGGACACCGACCAGGAGGAAAACGGCGTCGAAACCATGGTCACGGTGGACAAGGAGAGCGCAGCGCGGCTGGGCGTCAGCTCGCGCGATGTCGATAACGCGCTCTACAACGCTTTTGGCCAGCGCCAGGTCGCCACCATTTATGGCGAACTGAACCAATACCACGTCATCATGGAAGTGGCGCCGCGCTATATCCGCACTCCGGAATCGCTCAATGACATTTATGTGCCGGCGAAAAACGCGGCTACCTCCAGCACCACAACAATATCAGTCAATCCGGCCTTGCGCGACCCTTCTTCCGGCCAGGCGCTGAGCGCCTCGGTCACCACCATGGTGCCGTTGTCAGCGATTGCCAGCTTCAGCGAAAACGCCACCGCATCTTCGGTCAGCCATGAGGATGGCGAACTCTCGACAACTGTTTCCTACAACCTGGCCGAAGGCAAAACGCTCAGCGATTCCCAGGCCGCTATTAAAGAAGCAGAAGCCGCGATTGGCCTGCCCAACAATGTGCGTGGCAGTTTTGCCGGCACTGCGCTCAGCGCCCAGCAGTCGCAAAACGAGCAGCCTTTGCTCATCCTGGCCGCGCTGGTGGTTATTTACATCGTGCTGGGAATTCTTTACGAAAGCCTGATCCATCCGTTGACCGTGCTCTCGACTTTGCCCTCGGCCGGCGTGGGGGCGGTGCTGGCGCTGCTGCTTTTCAAGATGGATTTTTCCATCATCGCGCTGATCGGCATTTTTCTGCTCATTGGCATTGTGAAGAAAAACGCCATTTTGATCATCGACTTTGCCCTGGACGCTGAGCGTGCGCGTGGCCTGTCTGCCGTGCAGGCGGTGCGTGAAGCCTGCCTGCTGCGCTTTCGTCCCATCCTGATGACCACGCTGGCCGCCATTTTGGGCGCGCTGCCGCTGGCCATCGGCTTTGGCGAGGGTGCCGAACTACGCCGCCCGCTGGGCATCACCATCATTGGCGGGCTGATTGCCAGCCAGGTGCTGACGCTGCTGACGACGCCGGTGGTGTATGTGCTGCTCGACAGGCTGCGCCGGCGCGGTCCGTCCGAGCGCCATCTGAGCCGCCACGCTGATGACCCGCCAGACCCGCTGCCCGCAGCCAGCCCGCTGCAACTGCAATGAGGCATTCCATGCACCTGATAATAATTTTCCACCTCACCCGTCAGCCAATTTTCGTCGCTGCGGCGCTGGCTCTGTCCCTCACAGCTTGCGCCGTCGGACCCGATTACCAGCGGCCCGCTGCGCCCGATGTCAGTGTCTTCAAGGAAGCCGAAGGCTGGGTGCCCGCCGCGCCCGCCGATGCGCTGGAGCGCGGCCCCTGGTGGGCGCTGTTTGGCGACCCGGTGCTGAACCAGCTGGCGGCGAGCGTGAATGTTTCCAACCAGAACGTGGCGGTTGCCGTGGCTGCCTATGCCCAAGCGCGCGCACTGGTGCG
>JAYWDL010000375.1:0-3778 GCA_043779865.1 Polaromonas sp. | reverse complement strand
GACCGATGACGCGCTAGCCTCTACTGATTCACCGTGCTGTGCCCGCTCCTTGTTGACGGTGCGGGCAGCGATTTCTTCAGCCTGCGGCTCGCTTTGGCCTCGCGCGAGCACGCTGTTTTTGATGTGCTGGTACTGGCGCTTGCGCTTTGCGCTCCACTCGGTTGAAGGCATGACGGTGACTCCAAATAGCTTGAGTAAAGGGTATCAATGGTGTTTCTTCTGTTCGATGGCACACGGAGCTTATTATTCTTTCGGGCAACCACGATGCACAGCACGCAGTAGCATCACAGGCACTTGGTTGCGCAAACGCGCGCCGTTCACCTCGACGAAACCGGCCTTCGGCGCGACACTGGCAAGAGCGGTGGTTGTCGAAGCCGCTTGGGCCGACTATCGGGATGTGTTGCTTGCCTGACTATCCCAGCCAGTGAGAATCAGCCGTCGCGACGACAACCAAGCCTGCCATGAGACTTGCTGCCCTGTTTCTGCGTCTCATATCGACCTGATCTCGATGTCCGAGGGAATGGGCATCAGATCGGGCGAACTGCTTTTCATGGCCGCCCCGTTAGCTGTCTGCGCGAAGCGACTCGATCACACAAAGGCAACCACTTTCTGCCGCCGTTCTTCCATTCCCAGTTGAAGGTCATGTTGTCGCCGCCGTCCTGCACCGTCACGGTCGCACGCGTTTGCGCTTCTGTGAAGCTCCAGACAACGCCATTGACACTCGCGCGATAGTCAGGATGGTGGCCAGCGTTGTCGAACATGCGCGTGAAGTAGCCGCCTTCCGCCTCGTCGTAGCCCATGATCTCGGCACCCTTGAACTCGTGCTTGCCCATCTGCGCATCCCAGCGGTGCAAAACGAAAAAACTGCCAGGCAGCCATTCGTAGCTTTCGTCGCTCGTCCACGGTACGCCCGCCGCACGTGGGTCGGCAGCATCCTGGCCATCGCCGTAAGACGTTCCTTCGGCGTGCCAGTCGCCGATAAAAACTTCGAGGCGTTTGTGGGCTGCCGTCGGCTTCGGTTGTTTAGGTTCAGGCGTGCTGGGCATATTGTGTTTCCTTCGAGTTGATGGAGGGATAGCTCAATTGCGGATGAAAATCACCGCGCCCTTCTGGGGTCAAATCGAGCATGTTCCATAACGAATCCAGCGCGTCGTTATGGCGATATTCCTGACCGGGTTCGGGCGGCACGTACAGCATCTCAGACCCCCAGAAATGGCGAATCACTTTGCCGCGCCGGTGGAACACATTGAGCATCGGCATATCCCACTCTTCGCCGTCTTTGAACTTTTGCTGCTTGAGCACCGCAGCAGGCAAGCCCGATGAGTCGCCGAAATAGTCACGGTCGTAGCTGTTGCCGTGGGTGGACAGAAGGGGCAAGGTGCGCCAGCCACGCGCGCGGGCCAGAGTCAGAAGACGCGGCAGCGGTGACTTGGCCACCACAGCCAGGTTGATGCGCTGGGTGATGTGCTTCACCATGCCGTCAAGGCCATCCAGAAAGTGGGTGCAACCCGTGCACGGCAGATCCTTTTCAGGTCCGTACATGAAGCTGTAAATGGCGAGCGTGTCGATGCCAGGCTTGAACAAGTCCGACAGCTTCAAAGGCCCCTGGTCGCCATCGAACAAATAGTCTTGCGCAACGGTGCCACCCACAGGCAGCGCCCTGCGAAGTGCGGCAACGCTCTCAATCTGTCGTCGAAGTGCCATTTCCTCGGTGAGAAGTTTGTTGCGTGCAGTACGGTACTCGGCGCTCTCCCCGGGCATCGTCAAGTGGTGAAGAATTTGTTTGCTCATAATTTCTCTCCGGTTAGTTGGCCCAATTGGCTGAAGAGACCTTTCCATCCAGAAAAGGCACGACGGTTGCCGACAACTGCGGCGACAGGAAAATGTCGTAATGCGTCAGACCCGGCAGGATGGCGAGACGGTTGCGCGGCATGTTCTCCCGCTGCCAACCCGCATCCTTGAGCCCACCGCCGAGCAATTGATAGAACTTCACCACATGTTCCGGGCGATACATGTCGCTGTCGCCGTACACCAGCATCACCGGCATCGTCAGTTTGGGCACGTCTGCAGTCCAGTCAAAGGGCTTCTTCATCATGTCGCCCATTGCATCGAGCAGCTTGGGAAAATCACCGGGGTTGGGTGCAACCGCTGCGTACGATTTGGCCATCGGCGTGTCCTTCATGGCCTCCGCCATCTTGCTGCTGAGCCGACCCTGTGCCTCAATCATCTCCGGGTAGAAACCGTCCTTCGCGAAGCTGCCTGAGACGAGCACCAGGCGGCGCACCTGTTGCGGCTGCTGCACCGCCAACTGAAATGCGACGCCTGCCCCCATCGAATAGCCCATGACATCGACCGGCCCGTAACCCAGTTTTTTGAGAATCACCGCCATGTCCGCGCCCATCGCCGGCATGCTGATGGGCCGACTGCCCATCGGCGTGCGGCCATGCCCCTGCAAGTCGATGCCGATGATCTGCCGTTTTGCACCCAGCATGGGCATGATCGGTGCGAACATGTCGGTCGAACCCAATCCGCCGTGCAGCAACAGCAGCGGCGCGCCCTGCCCACGGATTTGGTAGTGGTACTGAATGCCGTCCACTTCGATGCGACCGCTTTTGACGGCCTTGGTCGCAGCGGCTTTTTTTGACTGCGCGACAGGGGCGTCTTGGGCGAAGACCACAGTAGGCATGGCGAGCATGGCCGCTGTGACGATCAGGAGGGTTGGCAGTGTTTTGTATAGCATGTCGATCTATCTTCCCGAAACATCCTCTTCTCTTTGACGTTGGAAACGGGCGCCCGTGCTGCCCCGACCCGGCTCAAAAGTTCGCTATCGCCCATTTGAGTTCTAGCTCTTGGGCTTTGGAAATGGGGCGCTGTCAAAGTAGATTTCGAGCGACTTGATCTTGCCATTGCGCACTTCGAACAGTTCGGCGACATGACTCTCGAAGGCAGGGCCACTAGGCACCTGAAGTTCGTATCGGGTAAAGGTGCAAGCTCTCTCGCCATCCACCAGGATGCTTTTGATCTCAAGTGCCTTGATCATGGAGAAGAAGCCCTTTGTTGCCGCCAAGTACGCATCTCTACCCGTGACGTGCTTGATTGGACTGGTGAAACTGGTGAATGCCATGTCATCAGACAGGAAGGCTTCCCAGCCGCTTTTTGCGCTGAGATTCTCGAAGTAGCTTTGAATGGTATCTCTGGTGGCTTTTACGGTGGATTTGGTCATGATGATTCCTTGTTTAAAAGTGATAGCGGAAACTGTGGATTGCTGCAAGAGTGCACCATTCCACCTGTACGACGACTGGGAGGGCGTCAGATCGACGGCTTGGGCAGACATGTTTTCAACAGGAGGTCTCTGCATTTGTCAAAGGTTAATTAGATTTGAGCGTGAAGGTCTGTGCGGCAGCGCACAGAAGCAGCGCTTCACAGGCAAGGCAAGTGACGGGCAGCGACTGTGGTGCCCACCTTGCCCCTTGGCATCAAAATTCTGGAAAGTCCGGGCTTTAGGAGACAAATGTTCCTGTAGCCCTTGTCAAACAAGCATGGATAGCTATCATTTAATAATTAACAAGAAAATCTGCGCAGCCCTTGGCACCGGGCCACTTCTCCTTTCAAGCGTCCACAACTCACCAAAGGTTCTTGCCATCAATCACATGCACCGGCGCAGACGCTGCATCGAAGGTGTCAAACAGGCGCGCATTGACGCCGATGCGCCGGGTCTTGCCGTCCCAGCTTTTGTCGGGCTTGAAATCCGGGCTGTCACTGAAGGTGCCGCAGCCGC
>JAYWDL010000374.1:0-3806 GCA_043779865.1 Polaromonas sp. | reverse complement strand
GGTCATCGTCTGCAATCCGCCATGGCTGCCGGCGCGCCCCGGCTCACCGCTGGAAGGCGCCGTGTACGACGAAGGCAGCCGCATGCTGCTGGGTTTTTTAAAAGGCCTGGCCGTACACCTGGCGCCTGGCGGCGAAGGCTGGCTCATTCTGTCTGATTTTGCCGAACACCTGGGCCTGCGCTCGCGTGCGGAGCTGCTGGCGGCTATTCAAGCCAGCGGCCTGAAGGTGCTGGGCAGAATTGACGCCAAGCCGGATCATCCCAAGGTGGCCGATGAGAGCGACCCGCTGCACGCTGCACGGGCGCTTGAGGTGACCTCGCTCTGGCGTCTGGCCGCTGCTTAGCCGCCCGCTGCGCAATTTACCCCGGCCATGACCATCCTGCTGGCGCCCATGGAAGGCTTGCTCGACTTCGTGCTGCGCGACATCCTGACGCGGGTGGGTGGCATTGACCGCTGCGTGTCCGAATTCATCCGCATTACCGACCAGTTGCTGCCCGAGCGCGTGTTCACCCGCATCGTTCCCGAGCTGCACAACGGCGGCCGCACCCTGGCCGGTGTGCCGGTGCGCGCCCAGCTGCTGGGCTCCGACCCGGTCTGCATGGCCGAAAACGCCGCCCGGCTGGCTGAACTGGGTCCGGCCGGCATCGACCTGAACTTTGGCTGCCCGGCCAAGGTGGTGAACCGCCATGGCGGCGGCGCGGCGCTGCTTGATGAACCCGAAACAATCGCCGCCATCGTCACTGCGGTGCGCCGCGCCGTACCTGCCCACATGCCGGTGTCGGCCAAGATGCGGCTGGGTTACAGCGACGATTCACGCGCCGTGGAATGCGCACTGGCCATCTCAGACGGCGGGGCAGACGAGCTGGTGGTCCATGCCCGCACCAAAGCGCAGGCCTATCGGCCGCCAGCCTACTGGGAACGCATTGCAGACATCCGCGCCGCAGTCAGCATTCCGGTAGTGGCCAACGGCGAAATATGGACGGTTGAAGACGCGCGCCGCTGCCGCGCAGCCTCCGGTTGCGACATGATGATGCTGGGACGGGGCGCTGTGGCTGATCCAGGCCTGGGTCTTGCCATCAAGGCAGACCGGGCAGGCATGGCGGCGAGCCCGGCGTTTGCAGGTGCGTCGGCAGGTATCACCTGGTCCGAGCTGGTCCCCCTTATTGCCGACTTCTGGCACATCGTCTGCACCCGACTGGATACCCGCTCCCGCGCAGGCCGACTCAAGCAGTGGCTCAACTTCTTGCGTCGCCGTTTCCCGGCGGCTGAAGCTGCCTACCAACTGCTCAAGACCATTAACGATCCGGCGCTGATTGATGAGTGGTTGGCGGGCGTGGTGCAGGCCCAGCTTGCTGCGATGCCGCGGTCAGGTTTGACCCTGCGGCCATCGCCCCTCTTGACGCCGGCCCCGGTATTTGAAGCAGCGTGACAGTTAGACCGGGCGCGTCATGATTAAAATGCATGATGGATCCGGCCTTGCAAGGTTTTAACCGCCAGCCGACCTAGCAAGACGCAGACCGCCTTTACCGGGCAAGCCACTCAAATAGCCGTTTGCCGTATAGGCCGCTGAAGGTCAAAAACAGCGCTGCAACGCCAAAGTTCCAAAACAGGATCAGGACTGTTGCATCGATCGGATGAAACAGTGACAGTGCGACCGCCGTCATCGCGGCAACCGCAAGGCTTCCCATCATCGCGACTGGCGCCGGAGAGAGCCGCGCCACGTATCGCAGCATGATGAGCAAGACCAGTGACATCGGGATGCCAGTGATCGCCAGTGTTGCAAAGCAGCGTGCTGCTTCGCCGATAGACATTCCTTCCGGCCCGATGCTTACCCAGCCCGTGAGGCAGCCATAGCCAATAGTGGAAATCCACACTGCCAGCGCGGGTGCCGGCAGTAGCAGCCAGCGTCGCGACTGGCCTGGAACGCTTGCAATAAACGACGCCATCGCAGCGAGAGCGCCGGTCACCAAGGCTGCCACAACGCTGGTGGCAAAAGCAGGCTCGCGAAGCTTGAGCATGAGATCCGGTCGCACGCCATGTCCGACGGCGGCCAGCGCCAGTATCAGCGCCGCAAACATCAGCCAGCACAGTGCCCGTACCGCAGGCGGCTGCAGGCGCCGCACCGCCTTCGTGTCCGCAACCAGCGAATCGATTACATCGGCGGTTGACGTCATGTCATGTTTCCTGGCTTTTTGATCATTTCGCTCAGCTTCTTCAAGGCGCGATGCGTTGCCACTTTCAGCGCGGCGACCGATAGGCCGCTCGCCGCCGAAGCTTCCTTTAGCGACAGTTCTTCAAGTTTCAGCATTCGCAGGGCTTCCCGTTGTCCGGCGGGTAAACGTTCAACGGCCTCGCGCAGCACACGGGCATCTGCAGCCTCTTCCTGTAAGTTCGCTGCACAGGTCGACAAGGTTTCATGCTCGGGCTCAAAGGGAGTTTCGTGCGCAGCACAACGCCCCCGTCGCCGCAGCCCGTCGATGATTCTCCGGTTGGCAATCGTCACCAGCCACGGGCCGAAAGGGCGGGCCGGATCGTATGTGTGGCGCACCGTGTGGAGGGTCAGCAAAATGTCCTGGACCGTATCCTCGACGTCGCTTCGATTTCCAACATGGCGGACCACAAGCGTGCGTAAATAGGGCGTGATCGCTCCGAGCAGGTGTCGGTAGGCATCACGGTCGCCCGCTTGGGCCCGAGCCATGCAAACAGACCAGTCCAGCGTACCGTCGGGCCGGGCGACCGGAGCCTGGGTATCCGGTACAGGGCTCAGGCTTGGACCCACCCGCCGCGTTTTGGAGGACATGGTCGAATTTTGCGCTCAGTAGGGGCGCAATTTCGGGTAAATATTTTTTGCATGCTGTGTAACCTTTGGCCGCTGCCGCACGAATTTCATCTCAGGGTTGCAATACTGTGACCCGTAAACCTATCTCTACTACCTTTAGGAGAATCCCAAATGAGCAAGCAGTTATTGGCAGCTTCGACGCTGTCTGCAACGGTCGGTCTCGCGCTCGCATTCCTGGCGTTTCCGGGACAGGCGCAGGGCACGAAGGACATGAGCCAGATGCCGCAGGTCGTCAAGGACAACATGATGAAAATGACCCAAAACAAGCTGGAAAAGTGCTACGGCATCAATGCCGCCGCCAAGAACGACTGCGCGGAAGGGGCGCATTCCTGTGCTGGCCAGGCGACGCAGGCACGCGATGTGAAGTCCTTCGTGATGCTGCCCGCAGGTGACTGCGCCAAGATTCAGGGCGGCAAGCTTCAGGCAAGTTGAGCGGACACCAGGGTATGAATGTCCCTGCGGTCATGCACCAGCCTGACCGAATCCCCGCGAAAGCCGGGATCGGGCTGCGCTTTCGGCACCATCAGCCGGCCTGCGAGACGCGCCCCGATGTCGCATGGTTCGAGGTGCATCCAGAAAACTACATGGGCGGTGGCGTCGTACCCCGGTATCTTGACGCGATTCGCCGTGACTACCCGATCTCGCTGCACGGCGTTGGTCTTTCCCTGGGCAGTGCCGACGGGCTCGATGCCGCCCATCTTGGGCGTCTGCGAGATGTCGTCGAGAGGTTCGAGCCCGGACTGATCTCTGAACACCTGTCGTGGAGTGTGACAGGCGGCACCTATCTGGCCGACCTGCTGCCGCTGCCGCTGACTGACGAGGCGTTGGCCATCGTCTGCCACCACGTCGACCAGGTCCAGACACACCTGAAGCGGCGCATCCTGATCGAAAACCCGTCGACTTATCTGCGCTTCCGGCACTCGACCATTCCCGAGTGGGAATTCCTGGCGCAGGTCGCGCAACGCAC
>JAYWDL010000373.1:0-3812 GCA_043779865.1 Polaromonas sp. | reverse complement strand
CGATCCATCGCCCTCAAAGCGCAGCCATGGATTGCCGCGCTACGCTCGCAATGACGAAAGTGAATGACTGGCATGTTTGTAATTTCCTGCTCCCTTATGGAAGCACCGACGCGGTAACCAAATGCAACTCAACCTTGATCACAAAGCCCTTGCAGTCAGCCAGCCAGCTCAAAAAACGAGCGGATAGCCTGCGGAAAAATCAGGTGCTCCTGGGTCAGGATGCGAAGCGCCAGTGCGTCAGCCGTGTCTCCAGGTAAAACCGGTACAACGGCCTGCGCCAGAATGGCGCCATGATCGAGTTCTGTCGTGACTTGATGCACGGTCGCGCCGGCTACCCTGCAACCGGCATCAATGGCGCGCTGGTGGGTATTGATGCCGGTGAAGGCCGGCAGCAGCGACGGATGGATATTGATCAGCCTGCCAGCATAGTGCTGCACAAAACCGGGCGTGAGGATGCGCATGAAGCCGGCCAGCACCACCAGCTGCGGGGCGTGCAGGTCAATGCGCGCCATGAGCGCGGCATCAAAAGCTTCGCGCGACTCAAACGACTTGTGCGACAGGGCTTCGCTCGGAATTCCGAAACCCCTGGCCAGTTCCAGCCCCTTGGCGTCAGGCATGTTGCTGATAACGGCGGCAATCCGCACACCCAACTGGTGTCGCCAGTTTTCCTTGTGTGCGGTGCGGGCAATGGCGGCCATGTTCGAGCCGGTGCCTGAAATCAGGATGACGATGTTTTTCATTGTCTTAAGATTATCGCCATGAGAATTCTTACCCTGAACGAAGTCCGCGTGCTGGCCACCTTGATGGAAAAAGCCCGCACTGTCCCCGACAGCTACCCGCTGTCGCTCAACACCCTGCTGTTGGGCTGCAACCAGAAAACCAGCCGGGACCCGGTGATGGACATCACTGAGGCCCAGGCGCAGGCGGCGATTGACACGCTCAAGGCCCAGAGCCTGGTGTTTGAAGCCAGTTCCAGCCGGGTGCCGCGCTTTGAGCATAATTTCCAGCGCGGCTTTGGCGCGAGCGAGGCGCAGGCGGTACTGCTCGGTTTGCTGATGCTGCGTGGGCCGCAAACGCCGGGCGAGTTGCGTACCAACAGCGAGCGCTGGTACAAATTTGCCGACATTGCCAGCGTGGAAGACGCGCTGGCCGAACTCAAGGCACGCGGCGAAGACAGCGGCGCGGCGATGCTCGTGCAGCTTGCCCGCGCTGCCGGCATGCGCGAGCAGCGCTGGGCGCATCTGCTTTGCGGCGAGTCGCTTTTAATTCCGTATCAGCAAGCCAGCTCAAGCGATGCTGCTATCAATCGTGAAGCAGAACCGGTTTCCCTGGGCCAGGCCGAGCGCCTGCAGCAACGCATTGAATCCCTTGAAAGCCAGGTGGCGCAGTTGCAGGGCCAGCTGACGCACTTGTATAAAGAGTTGGGACTGTCTCAAGCCTGACAGGGAGCGCCAGGCGGCCGTGCTAAAAATAACGAACTGGAGACTCAACATGGATTTAGCTTTTACCCCCGAAGAACAGGCCTTCCGCGAAGAAATTCGTGCGTGGGTTCATGCCAGCTTGCCGGCCGAAATTTCGCACAAGGTGCATAACGCCCTGCGCCTGTCGCGTGACGACCTGCAGCGCTGGGCCAAAATCCTCGGCAAAAAAGGCTGGCTTGGCCACG
The DNA here is from genome assembly GCA_043779865.1 of Polaromonas sp. Taxonomy (GTDB): domain Bacteria; phylum Pseudomonadota; class Gammaproteobacteria; order Burkholderiales; family Burkholderiaceae_C; genus Polaromonas. Next base: position 2,146 of record JAYWDL010000373.1, on the reverse strand, counting down.
GCTGGCCCAAAGAGTTTGGCGGCCCGGGCTGGAATGCCGTGCAAAAGCATTTGTTTGAAGAAGAATGCGCGCTGGCCGGCGCACCACGCGTCATTCCTTTCGGCCCGGTCATGGTCGCGCCCGTCATCATGGCGTTTGGCAATGCCGAGCAGCAGCAACGCTTTTTGCCCGGCATCGCCAGCGGCGAAGTCTGGTGGAGCCAGGGTTACAGCGAGCCCGGCGCGGGCTCTGACCTGGCATCGGTCAAATGCCGGGCCGAGCGCCAGGGCAACAAATTCATCGTCAACGGCCAGAAAACCTGGACCACGCTGGGCCAGTACGGCGAATGGATTTTCTGCCTGGTCCGCACCAGCAATGAAGGCAAACCGCAGACCGGCATTTCCTTTTTGCTCATCGACATGACGTCGCCCGGCGTGACGGTACGGCCTATCAAGCTGCTCGACGGTGAATGCGAAGTCAATGAAGTCTGGTTTGACAACGTTGAAGTGCCGGCCGAAAACCTGATTGGCGAAGAAAACAAGGGCTGGACTTACGCCAAGCACCTGCTCAGCCACGAGCGCACCAACATCGCCGACGTGAACCGCTCCAAGCGCGAACTCGAACGCCTCAAGCGCATCGCCCAGGCCGAAGGCGTTTATGACGACGTTCGCTTTCGGGACGAAATCGCCAAGCTGGAAGTCGATGTGGTGGCGCTGGAAATGCTGGTCTTGCGGGTGCTGTCGGCCGAGAAATCCGGCAAGAACTCGCTTGACATCGCCGGTCTGCTGAAAATCCGCGGCAGCGAAATCCAGCAGCGCTACAGCGAGCTCATGATGCTGGCCGCCGGCCCCTTCAGCCTGCCGTTCATTGAAGAAGCCATGGAAGCCGGCTGGCAAGGCAACTTCCCCGGCGGCGTGACAGCCAATGCGCCGCTGGCTTCGACCTATTTCAACCTGCGCAAGACAACGATTTATGGCGGCTCCAACGAGGTGCAACGCAATATCGTGTCGCAGTTCGTGCTCGGCTGAAGAGTCATGTTAATTGCGGGACAGACCGCAGTCGCACCGCGACAAGCTCTGTCCTCAACTTTATAAGAAGGATAAGCATCATGGATTTTGATTTCACCGACGACCAGGAACAATTGCGCGACGCTGTTCGCAAGTGGGTTGACAAGGGCTACGACTTCACGCGCCGCAGCAGCATCGCCAGGGCGGGCGGATTTTCACGCGAAGCCTACGGCCAGCTGGCCGAGCTGGGACTGACTGGCCTGTACATCCCCGAAGCTGACGGCGGGCTGGGCATGGGGCCGGTTGAAGGCATGGTGGTGATGGAGGAACTCGGGCGCGGCATGGTGCTGGAGCCTTTTTCCCAGACCCTGATTGCCGGCGGTGTGCTTTCCGGCTATGCGCCGCAGGCCATCAAAGCGGCCTGGCTGCCAAAAATAGCGTCGGGCGAAAGCCTGGTGGTGCTGGCCTGCCAGGAACGAGCCGCCCGCTACCAGTTCGACAAATGTGAAGCAAAAGCGGATCTTGCGCAGAATGCATGGGCATTGACTGCTACTAAAAGCATAGTACCCGCAGGCGACCATGCCGATGCCTTCATCGTGCCGGCCATGGCCAACGGCACCCTGGCGCTGTTTCTGGTGGAACGCTCTGCGGCAGGCGTCACCACGCGCGGCTACGTCACCCAGGACGGCGCGCGCGCCGCAGAAGTTACGCTTGACTATGCGCCCGCCAGCCTGATCACGCTTGATGGCTTGAGCGCGCTGGCGCATGCGATTGACATCGGCATTGCCGCCACCTGCGCTGAAGCTGTCGGCGTGATGGACAAAACGCTTGCCGTCACGGTCGAGTACATGAACACGCGCAAGCAGTTTGGCGTGGTCATCAGCAGCTTTCAGGCGCTACGCCACCGCATCGCCGACATGAAGATGCAGCTGGAACTGGCGCGTTCGATGAGCTACTACGCCTCGCTCAAACTCAATGCGCCTGCCGAAGAACGCCGCCGGGCGCTGGCCAGGGCCAAGTACCAGCTGGGTGTTTCAATGCGTTTTGTCGGCCAGCAGGCGGTGCAGCTGCATGGCGGCATTGGCGTGACCGATGAATACATCGTGAGCCACTATTTCAAGAAGCTGACGCAGCTTGAAATGACGTTTGGCGACACGCTG
>JAYWDL010000372.1:0-3821 GCA_043779865.1 Polaromonas sp. | reverse complement strand
TTGGGTTCGTAACGCACGCCCTTCACCCGGCCGGGTTCAAGGTGACGCCGCCGCCATTTTTCGGCACGCTCCAGGGTATCCGTGGGCATACCTCTTTTGGCATGGCGCGACACTATCGCGGGGGATACGCCTAGCAGCGCGGCCAGCTCTTTTTGTTGCATGGTTTACCTAACTTAAAAAATGAACCGTAACGGTCTGATTGACAACTGATTAACCTAAGCTAATTTTTATCCGCTAGCGCTTTCGCGGGGTTTTAATTACCCGTGTCTGCAAGGGTGCCCGGAAGTACCTTGATGCCCCCCCCCCGCCTGCCGGCCCGTGGCTTCATGCGTCGCTTGCCGGGTCAGGTCAGGCCAGCAGCGCACTACTTGCACCACATCCAAATCCAGCATGACGCACATTTAAGGGAATGCGGGGCAGCGTATTGGCCGGGCTCTGGCTTCACGCTATCGACATTTGGACTGGGACAACTGGGACAACTGGGACACCGCATGGATAGGGGCTTCCCGTGTCCCCAGTCGTTTTTTAAAACTGGGACAACTGGGACAAATTCACTTTTGATGCACATTTACGGGCGTATTCAGTAAGAATTTCAGACTTTTGGCCCGGCGTGGGTTCTTTTCGTCAGTGGTGCCGGGCTTTTTGTCGTGGTGCCTTGTCGCACATTTACGGGAACTCAAGAACAGCAGGCGGCCGCGTTGAAGTTCCTTGCTTTGGTGCCTGGTGCCAGTCATTGCAGGGTTTTGCAGCGCGGAAAGAACTCCCGCACCCCACCGCCTACCGGCGGCCCGGCATGGGCTCACGCTGGCCACATCTACAGGCGGCAGACGGACAACAGCAAAGGCCAGCACGGGCATACGGTCACAGCTCCAGATTGAATACCTCAGGAGAAACCCGGTAGCACCACGTCGGACCAATGCCGGGCAGGCGCGGCCTGCAGTCAAACGAACGGCTCTTGTCCGGAATCAGGCAGCCATGATCCACCAGCACGCGACAAACCGCCTTGTAGTCAAAGCCTTGACACACTTCAGCCCGGAACGTTTCAGCCAGGATGAAATATTCAAAGCTCACGCCTTCACCCAGCGCAGCGGGCATCCTTTCGCCAAACTGGTGCCCGTGCTGGTTGTCGGTCTTGATGGGCTCGCCATCAGCGTTCAACATGCGCCGCACGCCTGCCCGCTGCAAAGTCTTGGGGGCGTGGTCGTCTGCGCTTCGGTGCCACATGGCAAAGCGGCCCTCGCCATGCGTTTCCAGAAAGCGCCGCACCGCCCGCAACATGGCCACGATTTCGCCGTTACCGTTGCCACCACGGGCGGCCAGCCAGGCATTGAAGCAAACGCGGGCAGCATCCTCGCTTTCGCCGATACGCCAGCCGCTCAGGCCCGCCGCCGTGGCCAGCTCACCGGCCGCACCCACCAGCGCAAAGCGTGCGCCTACGCGTTCAACCTGCCCGCTCGAATCCTTGGGGATCAACTGCGCGGCCAGGGCGTCGGCGGCTTTGCGAATGCTGGCCTTGAGGGTGTCGGCATTTGTGGTTAACCATTCCAGCCAGGCGCGGCCCGTTGCGCCGTACACGGCTTGCGCCTGGTGCGTGATGTGCTTGGCAAAGGCAGCGCCGCCCGCGTGCCCGTGCAGTTCCTCGAAAGCCCCCAGCCCCATGCCAGCATCAGCCGGAATATCTGCCATGCGCACCTCTTGCCCGGTGCGGGTGCGCTTCATACCCTCGGCCATATGGTCAGCCAGCCCCAGCTCACCTGCGGACAGGAACAGCAAGCGCCAGGCTTGCCGCGTGCGGGGCGTGCCGGTGCGCGTCGCACGGGCCTTACCTTGTTCATTGGCCAGCATGTAGGCGCATTCGCCCGCCGTCTTGGGGTCAATCTGTGCCAGTTCGTCAAGGATCAGCAGGCAGTCGCTGTGCTGGGCTGCAATGGCTTCAAGCGCGTTATCGGTTGCCCGCCACCGTTGCAGGTAGCTTGCGCCACCGTACACGCTGGCAGCCAGCTTCAAGGCCGTGGTCTTGCCGCTGGAACTGTCGCCACGGTAGTGAAAGCCCCCGCTTTCCATGCCAGCAGGGCGCAGCAGCGGCCCGGCAAAGGCGCAGGCCACCGCAAACACCAGACGCGAATTGCCCTCGCACAACATGCCCACACGGTCGCGCCATTGCTCAGGCGTGCCCTTGCTTTGGAAGGTGTTTTCAACCGCGTTATCACTCTGAAAAACGATGCGCTCAGCATCATCGCCTATGGTTTCGCGGGGCAGCACAAAGGCGCGGCCGTTGTGCCATCCCACCCGGTCGGTGCAGCTGGCGAATTCACCCGGTTGGCGGGTCTGTATGTACTGCGTCAGCAGGTTGCGGGCTCGGGGTGTTGTGGCAATGCGCAGGCCCATGTTCAGCAGCGTGGCGCGGTATTCGCCGCCGTCACCCGACAACATGCGGGCAGGCATGGCCCATTGCTTGACCTTGCCCAGCGGATCAGCAAATGCCACGTAATAGCCCCAGCCGCCGCCGTCCTGGTCACGCGTCAGGGCCTCCACATCCAAGCGGCTGCAAATCCATTCGGGGGATTTTTGCTTGCCGTCCTGGTCAATACCCTGGTGCCACACGCCATCATCATTGACGGCAAACACATCAAAGGCGCGGCCCGTGTCGCCATCGGCCCCGCTGGCCTCATGGCGGGCGTTTTGGCGGGTCTTGCTGTCCTTGCCTGCCTTGGATGTTTGCGCTGCGTGGGCGGCTGTCTGGCTTGCCTGGTGCGCATCAATCGCACCGTTCACAATGCAGCGCACCGCCTCAAGCCCGGCCGCGCCGCCGTGGTGCTGGTGCAAGTCGTTGAAGTCGCTACATCCATCGGGCAGGCCATCGGGGAATACGGCCAGCCCCCGCACAGCACGCGCCGCCGCCGTGGCCTTGTCGCGGCCCGGATTGTTGCCGGTGCGTGCCAGCGTCCGCAAGTCATCATCGCCGCACAGCACCAGCAAGGCAGCCGGGTACAGCGTGCGCAGGGCTTTGGCAACGTGTGCCAGGTTGCCCGCGTCAAAGGCCACGGCCACCGGGCGGCCCGTGGACTCATAAAGGCTTGCCGCCGTGGCGTAGCCTTCAGCCATCAGCACCACGCCAGGGGCGGCCCCGTCGCTGGTGGTGCTGGCCACGTCGCCTATCAGGTGCCACAGCCCCGACTTGCGCCCGCCCTTCAAAAACAGCTTGTCGGGGCCGCCGTCCGTGGGCTTGGCTGGGGCAATGCGTTGCAGGTTGCACAATACGCCCGCCGCATCCCGCACGGGCACCAGCAGCCAGCCATCAGCGGCAAAGCGCACGCCGTGCGGCTGTACACCCTTGCGGCCCAGGTAGGGGCTGGTGCCTGTCTCGCTGGCTTCTATCCACAGCGCCGCCGCCTCGCTGGCTGCCCTTGCGTGGGCGGCCTCGATACGGGCGGTTTCCTTTTGTTTGCTTTCGGCTTTCTCACGTTCACGCCGGGCCAAAACTTCAGGGTCAGGCTTTGCCGCTGCCTGGTCAGCTTTGGGCAGGGCAAAGCCCTGTTCTTTGGCCAGGTGTAGCAGCGTGCCAATACCCACGCCGCCGCCCGCCTTGATGCTGTGCCAGGTGGAGCGCGTGGCCTTGAGGTCGTGGCCGTCAGCCGTGGCGCTCCAGTCGGTGAAGAGATCAAGGCCGGTAGCGTCTGGAAACTCGCTTTTGATGGCCATGCCCACACGCGCCCATTCATCGCGGGGCAAGTTCGCCGGGATGAATTGCAGGGCAGCGCGGATCAGTTCGGGGGTGATGTTGGTTTTCATGCGGCTACATCACCCCCAGCTCGGCCATG
>JAYWDL010000371.1:0-3828 GCA_043779865.1 Polaromonas sp. | reverse complement strand
GATGTAAAACCGCGCGACGTCGATTTTTCATGATTTTGCTGGACACGATGGTGCTGTCCGAACTGCGCAAAGCCAAGCCCAACCCGGGCGTGGTCGCGTATTTGAAAAGCCAGCCGGCAGACACTGTTTTTCTGAGCGCAATGACTCTTGGCGAGATTGAAGCGGGCATTGAAAAACAACGCAGCGTGGCGCCCGAGTTTGCCGCAGAGCTCGTACCGTGGCTGGCTTTGATGGAACTGCAGTTTGCCCCTTTTATCCTGCCGGTAACCCCGGCGATTGCCAAACTGTGGGGGCGGCTGTGTGTGCAAACAGGCAACAAGGGAATTGATAACCTGATCGCTGCCACCGCGTTGTCTCACAACCTGACGGTGGTGACGCGGAATGTGAAGGATTTTGAGCCTACGGGGGTGCGGGTTTTTAATCCGTTTGGCTTGCGGGAAGCGGGCGGAGCTGCTGGCTGATCGGCGGGATTTGGCACGCGGGGAAAACGAGAGAATCAGGATCAAATTCGACTTGTGCTTGTGGGTGGATTTGCAAAATGGGAGACCCCGTGGCTTTCTAGAAAGTCACCTTGATTGCCTTCACTGGCCGTATTTAGCCATGCGCTAGAAGCGTACAATTAACTCGTGCTGTTTGTCGAACTCACCCCGTTTATCGCCTTCAGAGTAGCGCATTGGACAGACGACGAGTTGCGGGCTCTGCAAAATCACCTGCTTGAAAATCCCGATGCTGGCGACTTGATTCGTGGCCGTTCCGGGACGCGGCAAACGCGGAGGGGCCAGGGTCATTTATTACCACTACGTTTCGGCTGAGCGTATTTATCTGATTTACGGCTACGCCAAGAGCGATCAAGAAGACTTGACACCTGATCAAATCAAGCTGCTGGCGCAACTTATGAAGGACATCACCCATGGATAAACAACATTTCGACCAACTGGTCAAAGGCGTGAAAGAAATGAAGCGCCATATCGCCGGCAAAACCGTGCGCGGCACCATTGCGGCTGAACTACCCGTGCCTGATGTACGGGTCATCCGCGAGGCCGCTCACATTAGCCAGAGCCAGTTTGCCAAATTGATTGGCGTGAACCTGCGCACCCTGCAAAACTGGGAACAACACCGCACACGCCCGACCGGGCCGGCTCGGGCTTTGCTCAAAATTGTGGCATCCAATCCCAAAGCCATTGAGGCGCTGCATACGTAGCGACGCGGGCGCGTCGTAGATAGCGCTATTACTTTGATAGCTTCTTGCGCCCGTATCCATTGGGCCAGTAGCCTGTTTTATACGTGAAAATCAGCTTTTCAGGGGCTGCACCAAGATTTGGCGGGCTGTGGCGGCCGCTTTTCATGCATTGAATCGACTTTAAACCCAATAGATACAGGCGTGAGTAGCTATTGAATATGTAGCGTTTGACTGGCCGTCGATGCAAGATGGGAGACTTGACCCTCAGCTTTGACCCAGAGCCGGTAAATGAAAGGACGAAATATGAAAACCATCACCATCGGTATCCTGCCTCAAGACTAAATCCGCCAGCGCCTGCTGGCCGTGGCCAGGGGTGAAGTCAAGGTCAAACCCGGCGACCCCAAGGTGTGGTTTACCTCCATGCGTTCGCTGGCCGAAGTGCTCACTGATGAAAACCGGGCCTTGCTGCACATCATTTGGCAAAGCAAACCTGAATCCATTGCCGAACTGGCGGCCACCACGGGACGCAAGCCGGGCAATTTGTCACGCACGCTCAAGACGATGTCGAACTATGGTCTGGTGGAAATGCAGCCTGTGAACCAGCGGCAGTTGCGCCCAGTGGTCAACTCGATGGACTTTCGTATTCTGGCTGGAGCGTGATGCTGCGTGAGTTGGATGCGCGGAATTGAATTCGGCCGTCAATTCGTCGCGCCACCGGTGCTCAGGTGTTGGCCAAAGCGGTGCGCAGCCACTGGGCTGTGGAAAATGGATTGCACTGGTTACTGCACGTAGGCTTCAGAGAAGAGGCCTGTCAGGTGCGCAAAGACAACGCGCCAGCCGATTGGCTTGCATGCTGCGCATACTTTCGGGTTCGCCCTTAAAACCAGAATAGTTTATTAAGCTAGTCCAAACACCATGCAAACAATGCATTCCCAAACAACCGAATCAGCCTGGCGGCTGCAAGATGCCAAGGCGCAATTTAGCGCCTTGGTGGACAACGCCCTGCGTGGCGTGCCGCAGCATGTCACCAGGCGTGGCAAGCCGGCGGTGGTGGTGTTGTCAGAGCAGGACTTTGAAGCCTTGCAGCGCAGCGCGGCCAGCAGGGCGGACAAGCCCGCGAGTTTTATCGAGCATTTGCTGGCCATGCCCAAAGCGCCCGCCAGCGAAGTGGCTGACTCGCCGGATCTTGATGTGCAACCGCGCAATATTGATTTTTCATGATTTTACTGGACACGGTGGTGCTATCCGAACTGCGCAAAGCCAGGCCCAACCCAGGCGTGGTGGCGTATTTGAAAAGCCAGGCTGCAGAGACTGTTTTTCTAAGCGCCTTGACCCTTGGCGAGATCGAAGCGGGCATTGAAAGGCAGCGCCGCGTGGCGCCTGAATTTGCCGGGGAGCTTGCCCGGTGGCTGGCATTGATGGAATTGCAATTTGCCCCTTTCATCCTGCCAGTGACCCCGGCGATTGCCAAACTGTGGGGACGGCTGTGCGTGCAAACCGGCAACAAGGGGATTGATAACCTGATCGCCGCCACGGCCTTGTGCCACAACCTGATGGTGGTGACGCGCAATGTGAAGGATTTTGGGCCGACGGGGGTGCGGGTGTTTGATCCCTTCAGCTTGCCAGACGCGGGCCGAGTTGCTGGCTAGGCGGCGAGACTTGGCGCGCGACGGAAAACGAGAGACAGCAGGATCAGATTCGACGGCTATCCGGGCTGCAATGAATGGCTGCTACAGGGACATGGGCGTGGGCATGGGCTACTTCGCCAATATCCACGCGGCAGTTTGCTGGACAACGTCCCGCTCTAGCCCGTTGAAGCCGTGATAAGAAAAAGCTTCACAAGGATCACCCTGGTTCTCACCGCCCTTGAAGGACAGCAACCGGCTCTTCGGCGCGCTTGCGAGCTTGCCCATCAAGGCGGGGATTTCCGCGAAAGCGCAGTGCGTGCAGCCGTCCTGCTCGTGGTGCACCACCAGCACAGGCACCCGAATCTTTCCCAGCGGCATGGCCGGCACCGGGCGCCCCTTGTCGTCGGTCAGGATGGTTGAACTCAGCACGACACCATCGGGGCCCTCGGGGCCGGACAGCTCCGTGGCCACGTAGCCTGCGGACTGCGTGCCCCGGCTGGTTCCCACCAGCCAGACAGGCACCTTGGCGGTTTCTCGCAGCCATGCGATGACCGCCTTGAGGTCCGCCGCGTGTTCCGGCTTTTGACGAAAGCCCTGGAGGAAAGGCGAGGTCTGTCGGTCTGACGGCGCATCGATGACGGCCACCAGCAAGCCTTGCTCAGCGAACAACTGGCGCGTCCTGACCAGGAAGTTGCCCTCGCCCCACTTCATGGAGCCATTTGAAAACACCTGCAGGCCGCCATGGCCGCCGGGGATCAACACCACGGCCGCCTTCGGCTCGGGTGGCGAAAGCACGATCATGCGTTGCGTGACGCCGGGCCGGGTGGGAATGTCCACTACCTTCTGAACGATCTGAGCATGCGCGTGAGACAGCATCGCGAGCAGGGAGGCGCCGAGAAGTAGCTTGAGTTTGTGCATGGTGTTTCTTATATGGATGCCTCCCGACTAGCAAGAAGAATTTGTGTTGTGTTGCGAAGAAGTCGGCTGCGTCCTTATATCCGGCCTTGATTGCGTGGTCTG
>JAYWDL010000370.1:0-3837 GCA_043779865.1 Polaromonas sp. | reverse complement strand
TCCTTGTGCAGGATCAGGAAGCGGCTGACCTGGCTGCCCGCCAGCAGCGCGTCACTGGCCAGGTCGGCATTGACCTTTTCAACGCATTCCTTGATGAGCTGATAAACCTCGGGCTTTTGCGCCAGATCGGTGTAGCCGGCATACGGCAGATTGCGCCGCTCGGCCCAGTTCCCGACGGCATCGAAGTCGATGTTGATCATCACGCAAACATGGTCGCGGCCGTCGCCCAGCGCAACGACTTCCTTGATGAAAGGGAAGAACTTGAGCTTGTTCTCGACATACTTGGGCGCAAACATCGCGCCGTCGTTGGGCCCGCCCTTGATGCGGCCCACGTCTTTCACGCGGTCGATGATCTTCAGATGCCCCTGCGCATCCAGAAAGCCGGCGTCACTGGTGTGGTACCAGCCGTCAGCGGTCAGCACCTCGGCCGTGGCGGCAGGGTTTTTGTAGTATTCCTTGAGCAGGCCGGCGGACTTGACCAGGATTTCGCCGTTGTCGGCAACCTTGATTTCAACGCCGCGAATCGGCACGCCCACGGTGTCGGCGCGCGCCTGGTTGTCGGGTTGCAGGCAGACAAACACGGCGGTTTCAGTCGAGCCGTAAAGCTGCTTGAGGTTGATGCCAATCGAGCGGTAAAACGTGAACAGGTCAGGGCCAATCGCCTCGCCGGCGGTGTAGGCCACGCGCACCCGGCTAAAGCCCAGGTTGTTGCGCAGCGGGCCATAGACCAGCAGCTTGCCGAGCGCATATTTGAGCCGGTCCAGCGCGCCGACCGCCTCGCCATTCATGAGCGCCGGGCCGACGCGCCTGGCGACATTCATGCAGGCTTCAAACATCTTGCGCTTGAGCGTGCCAGCGTCTTCCATGCGGATCATCACGCTGGTCAGCAGGCCTTCAAAAACGCGCGGCGGCGCAAAGTAGTAGGTCGGGCCGACTTCCTTCAGGTCAATCGTCACGGTGCTGGCCGATTCGGGGCAGTTCACCACATAGCCACACGCCAGCCACTGGGCATAGCTGAAGATGTTCTGGCCAATCCAGGCCGGCGGCAGGTAAGCCAGCACTTCCTCGGCGCTGGTCAGCTTGTCGAATTCGGCGCCGGCGGTGGCACGGTCGATCAGCGAGGCGTGCGTATGCACCACGCCTTTCGGGTTGCCGGTGGTTCCCGACGTAAAAAACATCGCGGCGACATCATCGGGCTGGACCTTGGCGACTTCGCCGCGAAACCACTGGGGGTTCCGGCGAACAAAGTCGGCGCCCGACTCGATCAGCGCGTCGAGCGAATCCAGTCCCGGCTCGCTGTATTTGCGCAGGCCGCGCGGGTCGTCGTAATAAATATTCGAGATTTGCGGGCAACGGTCGCGGATTTCCATCAACTTGTCGACCTGCTCCTGGTCTTCCACCAGGGCAAAGCGCACTTCAGCATTGGTCAGCGGAAAAACGCATTCGGCCCCGACCGCGTCCTGGTACAGCGGCACCGGAATCGCGCCCAGCGACTGCGCCGCCAGCATCGAAGCGTAAAGACGCGGGCGGTTGGCGCCAATCACCACCATGTGCTCGCCGCTGCGTAGCCCGGCCTGGTGCAGTCCGGCAGCGACCTTTTCCACCAGACCAGCCAGGGCAGACCAGCTGTGGGCCTGCCAGATGCCGTATTCTTTCTCGCGCATGGCGGGAGCGTCCGGGCGCTCGGCGGCATGTTTGAGCAGCAATTGGGGGAACGTGGTCTGCATCCGATCCTTCTATCGATCTGGTGCGGCTTTTTTGTCATGAAGCCGCTGTAGGAAATCGCATAGTAGGACTGCATTTGACGCCAACTTGTCGTTGGGATGACAATTTAGGGGAAAGTCCTATACGGGTCTTCCCAGTTGCGGCTTTTTTTCGTGTAGAAATTTTTAGAAGCGCATCGACATGAGCACCGACCTGACCCTGCACCAGCGCCGCCGAGCGCCCACGGCTGACGAGTTGCCCGGTATTCCGTGGCTGGCTCTGCTGCAGCGCGATGAGCGTGCGCTGGCCGTGGCGAGTTTGCAGGTGGGCGAAGCGCAGGCGGGCGACTATGTCTGCCGCGTCGGCAAGCCGGTGACCTACTGGTTCGGCGTGGTCGAAGGCCTTCTCAAGATGAGCGCCGACAATGCCCAGGGACTGACCATGACCTTTACCGGCGTGCCCCCGGGCGGCTGGTTTGGGGAAGGTACGGCGCTCAAGCGCGAGCCCTACCGCTACAACATCCAGGCGCTGCGCAAAAGCGTGGTGGCCGGTCTGCCGGTCGAAAGCTTTCACTGGCTGCTCGACCATTCCATCGGCTTTAACCGCTTCGTGATGAACCAGCTCAACGAGCGGCTCGGCCAGTTCATTTCAGCGCGCGAGATTGACCGCATGAACAACCCGGACCAGCGGGTGGCGCGCAGCCTGGCTGCGCTGTTCAACCCGGTGCTGTATCCGGGCGTGGGCGATGTCTTGCGCATCACGCAGCAGGAACTGGCCTACCTGGTCGGCCTGTCGCGCCAGCGTGTCAACGAAGCACTGCGGATACTTGAAGCGCAAGCCACGATTCGCGTGGAATACGGAGGCCTGCGCGTATTGGACATCGCGGCGCTGCGGTCCAGTACGTTTTTAGGAAAAAAGTGACGTTGGTGCTTGACTGACGGGCGCAGACCGCTATTAAATTCATAGTATTCATGAATTGAAGACTGCCTTCACAAGCCGTTTTTACGCTTTTTTTATGCGGCAACGGCCTTCTTCTACCCCGTTTTTACACGCTGAAAACTAAGCTTCTTCCATCGGTTTTACGTGGGAGAAGGTCAATGGATATTGCGTTTGTCATCGGTTTGGTGTTGCTGTGGGGCCTGATGGCTCTGCTTGTCTGGGGCTTTAAAAAGCTCGAAAAACCGCAGGGAGGCCGGTCATGATCGGCCTGGAAGTGCTTTACGGCTTTGGCGGCGTTTGCGCAGTATTGCTGCTCGCCTACCTGGTTTACGCGCTGATCTGCGCCGAGGAGTTTTGATGGGCAGCGCTTCATGGGGCCTGCTGGCTCTTTTCCTCGGTATGTTGCTGGTGGCTTCCTGGCCGCTCGGCATCTGGCTGGCGCGCCTGAGTTCCGGCAGGCTGCCGGGCTGGATGCAGCGGCTGGAAGCGCCGCTCTACCGTCTGGCAGGCACTTCCGCCGACAGGGCTATGAATTGGTGGCAGTACGCACTGGCTTTGCTGGCCTTCAATGCCGTCGGCTTGCTGTTCGTCTATGCGCTACAACGCCTGCAGGCCGGGTTGCCGCTCAATCCCGCGGGCATGGCGGCCGTTTCGCCCGACTCGGCTTTCAATACCGCCGTCAGCTTTGTGACAAACACCAACTGGCAAGGCTATAGCGGCGAGTCCACCATGAGCTACCTGACGCAGATGCTGGCGCTCGCGGTGCAAAACTTTTTCTCCGCCGCCACCGGCATCGCGGTGGTATTTGCACTCTTTCGCGGGTTTGCCGCACGCTCCACCGGGGTGATTGGCAACTTCTGGGTGGATGTCACGCGCCTCACGGTCTGGCTGCTGGTGCCGCTGTCGCTGGTGCTGGCACTGCTCTTCGCGGGCAATGGCGTGATCCAGAATTTTGACGCCTACAAGGACGTGAGCACGCTGGAAGCCACGAGCTACCAGCAGCCCAAAAATGGCCCTGATGGCCAGCCCCTGAAAGACGCCAAAGGTGCAGCGGTCATGGAAGACGCCAGGACTGACAAGCAGACACTGGCCATGGGCCCTGTGGCTTCGCAGGAAGCCATCAAGATGCTGGGCACCAACGGGGGCGGTTTTTTCAACGCCAATTCAGCCCACCCCTACGAGAACCCGAATGCG
>JAYWDL010000369.1:0-3839 GCA_043779865.1 Polaromonas sp. | reverse complement strand
CATGCGCATCATCTTCGATGAGCACCTGCCCCGCTGGAACTACCGCGCCATCCCGGCAGACCGATGACTTCGGGAAGTTATTCTTAGCCACATCCTTAATGTGTTTCATCAGCCGAATCGCTTCGTCCTTCGACAAATTGGTCTCTACCTTGATCGCGCTCGGCCCCAAAGCCAGCGTCATCGGAATGTCTCGATACCCAGGGGCATTGCCCATGTTTACCAGCTTCATCTGGACAAAATCCTCTTCGCGCAGCGTGATCGTCCCCTTGCCCGCAGATTGCTGCAGGTCCCCGGCGGGCTGCTCGGCCAAGCCAAGCTCGAACGCCATCGCTGAAATACTGGTGTATCTCTCTTGGCGTCAGACGTGCATCCATGGTGAGTACCTGCATACAGTCGTTGAACAGAGCATCGTCAAGCCTGCGCAGATCCGTCAAGTCAAAAGGAAAGCGCTTTCCGTTATAAAGACCCAGTAGGAAGCATCCGACCACGCCGGCCTGGCCGGTGTCCGTGCAAGCCGCTTCATAGAGGCGCTGCAGCGCCTCGAATCCGGCTTCTTCAAGCTCAATGCGTGGTATTTCCATTTTCGCCCCCCCCTATGCCCTAGAACAGGACCTGACTTTCTGGCACCAAGCCTGTGATTTTCATTATGCTGGTTGCGAAGTTCAAGCTTACCTGCCATACGCTCTACCGGCAGTCACTTCCTCAGCTTTGTTCTGGACAAACGGCATCCACTCTGGGGGAATAAATTCTGCAGGTTGTTTTTACTATCGCTTGTGCCTATTTTTTGAGCATCGTCAGCAAATCCAATGCTGGCGCCGTTTTTATGAATTTTCAAAGGGTTATCCACAAGGTAGACAACATATTGCAGGGGTAACTTTGCCGCTGGGACAGCCAAAGTTCGGTCAGAGTTCGGCCGGCGATGAGTTACAGGCAGCTCCTGCAGCTTCCAGATGCCACACGCCTCCGGCTATGCGCGCTGCACAAACCGTGCGTTGCGGCTTTGTGCTGCGGCAGCCGCGTCTCCTCCACGACACCCAGCCAGCGTCAGCCCGGTTCTGTCGCATTAAGCAATTTTTGTCAAAAAATGGCGTTGATTTTATTGAACAATTTCTGCTGGGAATTGCTTAATGCGACAGAACCCGCAGCGGCTCTCATCCCCCCACGCCGGGTTATTTTGCCCGTACCCGCTTCAAGTAGCGCCAGATTTTCGCCCTGGCGGCCGTTCTCGTCCGGTGCTTTGGCCGAGAAGAAGGTCAGCTGGCACGCCTGCATCATCTCGTACCGGCCGGGACGCGCGATGAAGCCGGGCCAGGAAGCGGCAACCTCGCCTTACAAAAGTTCCAGGTGGATGCGGGCCGTCTCCAGCAGTTCGGGATCGATACCCTGCTCCGACGCATGCGCCGGCACGATGGCAGCAGACTTGTCATGAGTAATCCCTGGTTTTCCCGATCTGGACTCCACTGACCGGCTCAATGGATCGCTTGTGAACGCCTGGTCGGGTGATACGGTGAATGTTCAAAAAAGGAGATTTTTTATGAACAGCATCGGTGACCGTTATCGCCAGAACTATTGCGACTTGTATCCCCGGACCCGCCGCCGGAACCACACCTTTTGGTCTGCTGTGGTCAGTATGTCGATTTTCATCATTGTTTGCGGCCTTGATCTTCTCGTTCAATCCTGATCAGAAATTCAGAAAGACCCAAGAAATGAAAAACATCGTTCTTACCGACCACGCCGCCGATCAGATCGCCGAGGCTCAAAAGTCGCGGCAGGCCAATTACTCTAGAGCCGATGCCGCCTATATGGTGAAAGTCGCGCCGATGATGGCCCGCAGCGCATGGATCAATGATCAGGCGCAGCAGGCTTGGGCTAGTTATCGCTATGTGACGTGGTTTTTTCTAAAAACGGTCGTGCATTTGTATGGCTTTTTCTACGGGCTTTTTGGTCCGCGGGCACTCGGCCTGGCGCCAGCCGGACAGAGTGAAGCTGTCTGGAGTGCGGGCAGTCGCGGCGAGCAACTTGTCAAAAACAAATTGGCAGCGCTTTCCGATGAATTCGTGCTTATCTCTGGCTACACGAACCAGAAAGGAGAAATTGACCAGATTCTGGTGGGGCCCAACGGTGTCATCTGCATTGAAGTCAAGTACATGAATGGATACATTTCCTGTGTGGGTGATGCGTGGAGCCGGGACAAGTAAGACAACTACGGCAACCTGCTTGAAAGAAATGTGCCGATCCAGGACAAGGGCGGACGGGGTCCGAGCGCCCAGGTCAATGCTTCAGCGGACAGGTTGCAGGACTTCTTGCGGCAACGCTCCAGCGTCCAGCGAGTTTATCGGGCGGTGGTGTTTTCTCATGAATCGTCGGTCATTGTGAGCATCAAGGCGCCCACGGTGGATGTGGTGACCGACCTGAAGACATTCGCCGTCGGGCATCTGGTCAAAGAGTTGGCGCGGAACGCTGCTCTGATCAATGTTGATGAGGTTGTCTCATTGATTCGCCGTGACCATGCTTTTAACGAGCAAAAGACAGCTCAGTTTCGCTCTACAAGAGGTGCCCGCATCTGAGGTGCAGTCGGCCGACGGCAAGACATATCTTCGGCGATCGAATTCGACGAACCACAGGCGCCTCATACCACCTGCACGTCAAAAACTTCCTTCTTGGCACTGATCGCAAGCCTACCATAACGGATAGGCATTTCAACCGTATGAAGGCCAGTATCGCACCTTCGGTCAGTCCTCGACCAGCATGAAAAACCTTGACTTGCTGCCCTGGCTCTGTCCGGGCTCTGTCCAGAAGAGTGATTTAGGATGCACCGGGTACGCCAGGCGCAGGGCGACCCCACAGCGAGTCTGAATGGCCGTTTCGCCCGTTCACCAGTTGACGCGCTGATCGGCATCAAAGGCAGGTGCCGGTTGTGCCGCCAGATCCCAGTCTGGCTCGACTTCGACACCCTCGCCCATTTGCGCATCACAGTCCTCCCACATGGGTGGCCCGCGCGCTGGAGCGATGCGAGGGGGTTCGGAGTCCACGCCGATGTGGTCCAGGATCTTCTTGATCTGCGCGCCCTCGGTGATGAAGGCAATGAGCCGTATCTGTCCACCGCACATCGGGCACACCAGCGGAAAAACCTCGTAGATTCTGGCGATCAAAACCGCCCACAGGTAATGGGCAGGTGAGCGCTTGGGCGGCTCGGGCTGTGGCAGCTGGGCACCGCAGCCGAGCGCATTGCCATCAGGCACCACCCCAGTCACCACCTCGCCCGTGCCAGCTTGCCCGGCCTGCACCGTGGCCTGTTGCGTAGGTGCTGCCATGGCCATGGCCGTCACCGCAGAGCGCGATGGCGAGTTCGGGGCCAGCACACCAAAGTAGCGATGCCGGTGGGTGCGCGGCGGTGGCTACCCGAGGCCGCGATGCGATCGATCAGCTCCAGCGGCGTGAGGACCAGTTCGGCTACTTTGCCGACGCGCTTGTCACCCGTAGGCTCGCTGTGCTGTTTGGCGCAGCGGTACACCAGGTCAGCGCCCGCCTTGCGCAGTCGATCCATGGCAAAGGGTGGGCGGGCGCAGTAGCGCAACAAGCGCTCCAGAGCAGCGCGGTCGTGCGCCTCAATGCAGACACCGGCATCGACCGAGAAGCCGCTGTGTTGGTAGGCCAGCATCTCTTTGGCATCGGCCTTCTCGATCAGGCCACGCCCGACAAAGGCACGCAGGATGCGGAGGCGCAAATCGGCCTGCACCTAGCCCATCTTTGTCACATGGCACAACAAACATGAATTAGAACAATGACTTAGGATTTTCCTGAGGGCGTTATGGCACAACAAATAGGCCAATCACGCC
>JAYWDL010000368.1:0-3860 GCA_043779865.1 Polaromonas sp. | reverse complement strand
CGCAGCGCCGTGGTCTGGAACGTGGTGGCAGCGCCGGCCTTGTCGCTCAAGCTCAAAAGCTGGTGTTTTCCCGTGGCCGGCTGCGTGAATTACCACGGCTATTTCAGTGAAGCCGAAGCCCATCGGGAAGCTGACGAATTGAAGACCCAGGGCTTTGAAGTCAGTGTCTACGGCGTGCCAGCGTATTCGACCCTGGGCTGGATGAACTGGGCCGGTGGAGACCCGCTGCTCAACACCTTCATCTCCTATCCTGAAGGCGAGCTGGCCCGGCTAATCTTTCACGAACTCGCCCACCAGGTGGTGTATGCCCAGGGCGACACCGCTTTCAACGAATCTTTTGCCACCGCCGTTGAACGGCTGGGCAGCCATCGCTGGCTGGCCACAGAGGCCGGCGATGACGCCCGGAAAGCCTATGCGGTGTTTGACGGGCGGCGCCAGCAGTTCCGGGCGTTGGCGCTGGCCACGCGCCGTGAGTTAAGCGTAATTTATGAGTCAAATAAGCCTTTTGCGCAAGACTCACGGGCGCAAGCAGCTCTCAAAATGATAGCGATGGAGCGTTTTCGGGAAAACTACGCACAGCTCAGGGCGTCGTGGGGCGGTTATGCAGGCTATGACCCGTGGGTGGCCCGCGCCAACAACGCCTCGTTTGGCGCCCAGGCCGCCTATGATGAACTGGTGCCCGGCTTTGAGGCGCTGTTTGAACGCGAAGGCAAAAACTGGCAGCTGTTTTATGAGGCTACAAGGCAGCTGGCCAGCCTGCCTGAGGCTGAACGGCATGGCGCTCTTGCTGCCAACACCCTTCCATAAACATCCGGAGAAGCGAATGGCTGATATCCATATCCAGCGTGAACACAGCCTCGGACTGCCCGCAGCCCGCAAGATTGCCATCCAGTGGGGCGAACAGGCCGAAGAAAAATTCGACATGGCCTGCAGTTACGAAGAAGGCCAGATGCAAGACCTGCTGAGCTTTAGCCGCCCGGGTGTCAATGGCACGCTGACGGTAACGAAAGACAGTTTTGAGCTGACCGCGAAGCTTGGCTTTTTGCTCGGTGCATTCAGGGACAGGATAGAAAGCGAAATCGTGAAAAACCTGGACGCGCTGATCGCCAGCAAGCCGGCGGGCAAAAAGATGGCAACGGCAACGGCAAGGAAAAAATGAGCGCCAGGCCAATGCTGGCGGCACGGTCGGGCGCCGCATGAACCTGGCACGGTTTGACCTGGTATCGATCCGTTTGGCGGTGGCCTGCGCCCAAACCGGCAGCCTGACCGCAGGCGCGCGCACAGCTCATCTGGCGCTGGCCGCTGCCAGCCGGCGTATTCGTGAACTTGAAAGCGCCCTGGGCAATGCGCTGTTTGAGCGCCACGCGCGCGGCTTGCTCCCCACCGCTGCAGGCCGGGTGTTCGTCAGGCACGGGCTGACGCTGCTGCAAACCATGGAACAACTCGAGGGCGAGCTCGCCGATCTGCGCCACGGCATCGCCCGCCATATCCGGCTGTGCGCCAGCACTGCGGCCATCAACCAGTTTTTGCCGCCGCTGCTGGCCCGCTATGCGCAACTGGAGCCGCAAGTGCATGTTGATCTGGACGAGCAGGTGTCCGAAGCCGTAGTGGCAGCATTGCGTGAAGGCCGTACCGATCTTGGCATCTTTGTTGAAGGCCCGGACACGACCGGGCTGGACACTCATGTCTTTCGCCATGACGAACTGGTGCTGGTACTGCCGGCCCGGCATCGGCTTGCCGGCGCCAAAACACCGCTGGCTTTCATCGACACACTCGATGAAGAGTGGATCAGCCTGACTGCCGGGGCCGCCATGCTGCAAAAGCAGCAGCAGACCGCGCTGGCAGCAAACCGGCCGCTCAAGCTGCGCATGCAGGTGCGCAGTTTTGATGCCGTCTGCCACATGGTGGCCTCGGGGCTGGGGATTGCCATGCTGCCGAAAACGGCGGCCCTGCCCATCATGCGCGCGATGAAACTGAGCTGGCGGCCGCTGGCGGACCCGTGGGCGCGACGTCGGCTGCTGGTGGCCCACGTGACGGGCCAGGCCGATGTGGACATCCAGTCGCTGGCGGATTTTCTGGTCGAGCCTTCGCAAAACGCGAACGTCCGGATGCCAAAACAGTAATAGACGGCGTGCCCCTGCGGCGGCACACTAGCGCCATGCAACCCACCGACCCATCGATTTCCGCGCGAGCCCCGGCGGCCGCACCTGCTCCACAAGGTCCGCTCGCCGGACTGAAAGTCCTGGAGCTCGGCCAGCTGATTGCCGGCCCGTTCGCCGCCAAAACGCTGGCCGACTTCGGCGCCGACATCATCAAGATTGAAACCCCCGGCACTGGCGACCCGCTGCGCAAGTGGCGCTTGCTCAAGGACGGCACCTCGGTCTGGTGGCAGGTGCAGTCGCGCAACAAGCGCTCGGTGGCGCTGGACCTGAAAAACCCGCAAGCCCAAGCCATCGTGCGCCAGCTCGCGCTTGACGCCGATGTGCTGATCGAGAACTTCCGCCCCGGCGCCATGGAAGGCTGGGGGCTGGGTCCCGACGAGTTGCTTAAACTGAACCCGCGCCTGATCATGCTGCGCATTAGCGGCTACGGCCAGACCGGCCCCTACCGTGACAAGCCGGGATTTGGCGTGGTAGCGGAAGCCATGAGCGGCCTGCGCCACCTGACCGCCGAGCCCGGCCGCGTGCCGGTGCGCGTCGGTGTGAGCATAGGCGACACGCTGGCCGCGCTGCACGGCGTGATCGGCATTTTGCTGGCGCTGCAGGAGCGCCAGCGTTCCGGCCAGGGCCAGGTGATCGACGTGGCGCTGTACGAGGCGGTTTTCAACTGCATGGAAAGTCTGCTGCCCGAATACAGCGCGTTTGGCGCCGTCCGCGGCGCGGCGGGCAGCGCCCTGCCCGGCATTGCGCCCAGCAATGCCTATCGCTGCAGGGACGAAGGTTATGCACTCATTGCGGGCAACGGCGACAGCATTTTCAAGCGACTGATGACCACGATAGGCCGCGCCGACCTGGCAGCCGACCCGCACCTTTCAGACAACGCCGGACGCGTTGGACGGGTTGCCGAGCTTGATGCGGCGATAGGCCAGTGGACCGCTCAACACACCGTGGACGAAGTGCTGGCCGCACTGGACCAGGCTTCGGTGCCTGCAGGCCGCATCTATACCGTCGCCGACATTGCAAACGACCCGCATTACCAGGCGCGCGGCATGCTGGACGAAGTACGGATGGACGACGGCAGCCTGCTGGCGGTGCCCGGCATTGTCCCCAAGCTCTCGCGCACGCCGGGCAGCCACCGCCGCAACGCGCCTCAAATAGGCCAGGACACCGACGCCGTGTTGCTGGAGATGGGCCTGTCGCCCGAACAGATCCAAACGCTCAGAGACCAGGGCATAGTTGCCGGAGACATCAAATGAACCCAAAGAAACGCATTTACTTCAATGAAGTCGCCACCCGCGATGGCTTTCAGATCGAACCGGACTTTATTCCGACCGACGACAAAATCGCGCTGGTCGATGCGCTCAGCGAATGCGGCTACGCCAAGATCGAGGTGACGTCGTTCACCTCACCCAAGGCGATCCCGATGCTGCGCGACGCCGAGGAAGTGATGGGGCGCATTCGCCGTGTGCGGGGGGTCGAATACACCGTGCTGGTGCCCAACCTGCGCGGCGCCGAGCGCGCGCTGGAATCCCGCGCCGACGAACTCAATCTGGTGATGTCGGTGTCCGAGACGCACAACCTGGCCAACCTGCGCATGCCGCGCGAAAAAAGCTTTGCCGCGCTGTCCGACGTGATTCGCCATGTCGATGGCCGCACGCCCATCAACGTTTCACTGTCATGCAGCTTCGGCTGCCCGATGGA
>JAYWDL010000367.1:0-3872 GCA_043779865.1 Polaromonas sp. | reverse complement strand
TTTGATTTTCTTCACCTGAGCCATATCGGTCAGAACGAACGACACGCGTTCGTTCCAGGTCATGGCCAGTTGCGTAGGCACTTTGCCAGCGGCGATATGTTCAGCCACTTCGTCAATCTCAAGCGTGTGGCGCGAATAGCGGACCGTCGATTTCTGGTCGTCCGGCATCTTGAGTTCACAGTCGCGGTCAACCGTGAAGCTAACGGGGGCTTCGCGGCTGGCCAGCCAGTGCGCCATGGCAATTCCTGCCGCCATCGTGGTTTGCACCGGTTTGGCCATCAGGCCGGGACGGGAGCCAGGGATTTCGCTCAGCGCTTCAATCAGGTTGCTCACCACCTTGTCGGCACCGGTCAGGCTGCCGGAATCAACCACCAGAAATTTGTTGACGGGATCAATCCACAGCGTCGTCGATGAACGTTTGGTGAAGGCGCGCGGCAGAAGACTCTGGATGGCTTCTTCCTTGAACTCCTTCTTGATTTTGGCACTGACGCGTTCATGGCCGGTTTCCTGCTTGTATTTCTCGACGCGTTCCTCGACCTCGGCCTTGACGGCGGAGGCGGGCAGCGGGCGACGTTCAATGCACAGCCGCAAAATGACCTGCGGACCGACAGCTTCGACCAGCACGGTGCTTTTGTTGCCGCGCGGAGGAACCCAGCCAACGGACTCGGGCTGGGTGGCGCCACAGGGCATAAACTGCGTGGACTGGAGTGCTTCTTCAAGTGCCTCCAGGGGCGGCATTACAAAGTCGGTGGCAATACGGAAAAAAGACGCGGATTTGAACATGAATTTGCGTAGGTGTTGGGTAGCAGGTGAAGGGGCGGTGTACGGCCAGACAGGCGGATGAAAAGCCTGTCTGAGTGCCTATCCGGTGGCTGAAATTTTAAGGCGCGTCAGGGTGTGAACTGCACTTGCTTACATTAAGGCAGGGCTGCAACTCAGACAATATCAACCACATGGATGCCATACGCCCCCTTGCGGCGGTCGTCAAAATAGCGCTCCAGCGTTTCCTTGACGGTCTTGAAGGCAATTTCGTCCCACGGGATTTCTGGTTCGGTGAATAGCCTGGCCTCCAGGGTTTCGTAGCCGGGATTGAACTCGGTGCTGAGCAACCGGGCGCGGTAATAGAGATGCACCTGGCCTACGCGTACCACGTTCATGATGCTGAAAAGGCCCTGCATTTCATACTGTGCGCCGGCTTCCTCGTCAGTCTCGCGGGCAGCGCCTTCTGCGGTGGTTTCGCCCAGTTCCATAAAGCCGGCCGGCAGCGTCCATTTGCCCCAGCGCGGCTCGATATTGCGTTTGCACAGCAGGACTTGCGCGCCGTCATCGCCCCAGACCGGCACAGTGCCTACGACGTTGAGTGGATTGTCGTAATGCACGGTGTGGCAGGCAGGGCAGACGGCCCGCTCCCTGGTGTCGCCGTCATCGGGCAGGCGGTAAACCACAGCGGTACCGCAAACGCGGCAGTGTTTCAGAGGTGGGCGGTGCATCAAATGAGTGTAGCGGCTTTGGCCATTGCGCCCGCTGGCGTGCGGGCATTTGTCGGGTCATTTGCTATCAAAAAAAGAGCTGAGTACGCCCGTCCAGAAAGCGCGAAAGGCTTGAATTGCCTAAACCCGGAGTCCAATCCCATTGGAAAACAACTCCGTGGCCCGACAGCAGTTCAGACCGCGGTACTTCGGGTAGTATGTCAAGCCACCCTGACGCTCAGCGTGCCCAAGCCGGCCACAGCGCCGACCATGGTGTCACCCGACACCACTGCCGCCACGCCTTCAGGGGTGCCGGTGTAAATCAGGTCGCCGGGTTGCAACTCCCAGGCGGCCGACAGATGTTCAATCGTCTCGGCAATATTCCAGATCAGTTTGGAAACATTGCTGCGCTGGCGGTCTTTCCCTCCGACCTGGAGATGGATTTCGGCATTGTTCGCATCGCCGGCTTGCGCAGCGGGGGTAATCGGGCTGATCGGTGCGGAGTTGTCATACGCCTTGCCGATGCACCAGGGCCGGCCCTGCTTTTTCATTTCGCCTTGCAGGTCGCGGCGCGTCATATCCAGACCTACGGCATAGCCAAAAATATGCTTTTGCGCATCAGCCGCCTTGATGTTTTTGCCGCCGGTGCCAATCGCCACGACCAGCTCGATTTCATGGTGCAGGTTTTTCGTCAGGCTGGGGTAGGGGATGGTTCCCGTAGTGCCGGCGTCGACCGCAACAATGGCGTCTGCCGGTTTGAGGAAGAAGAAGGGCGGCTCGCGGCCGGTGAAACCCATTTCCTTCGCATGTTCTTCATAGTTGCGTCCCACACAGTAAATGCGGTGAACCGGAAAGCGCGCTTCGGTGCCGACGACTGGCACGGAAACCGTGGCGGGCGGTGTGAATACAAAACTCATGACAATCATTCCTTTTTGTGCAGGCCCGGGGCTTGATACACCGGGCGGTTCTGAAAACTGAACAGCGCATCAGCTTGGCGCTTAACGCAGTTGCGCAGTGTGCCACGACGCCATCAATAAAAAGTTGCGCCTGCAAAAGTCAGTGATTCAGTCTTGATTTATTCGATTCTGATCCCGCGTGTCTGAATGATGTGGCCCAGAATGGCGGTCTCGTCCTTCAGCCGGCTTTTCAAGCCGTCGGGTGAAGTGCCCACCGCCTGCCAGCTTTGGGCAAACAGTTTTTGCCGGGTGTCAGCATCGTGAATGATGCGGGGCACTTCTTGGGCCAGCCGCGCTTGCGCCGCCCTGGAGAGGCTTGCCGGGCCAATCAGCGCCGTCCATACTTCCAGGTTGATATTTTTCAGTCCGGCCTCTGCCAATGGCGGCACATCCGGTGCCAGTGCGCTGCGACCACCCGTCAGGCCAATCGCCCTGAGCTTGCCAGAACGGATATGCGGCATGGCAATGCCGGGCGGAATCAGCGCCATCTGGATCTGTCCGCCCATCATGGCCGTCACGACCTGAGGATTGCCCTGATACGGAACATGCACGGGCGTGACGCCCGGCGCGCGGCTTTTGATTAGTTCCATGCCCAGATGCGCGACGGAGCCATTACCCACCGAGCCGTAGTTCCACTGGTCGCCGCCCTGGCGGGCCGCCGCGAAAAATTCGGCGCCGCCGGGCAGGCGGGCGGGCGCGACCAGCATCAGCGGCGCGGTAGCGAGCAGCGAAATAGGGACAAAGTCCTTGGCCGGATCGTAGGGCAGCCTGGAGTAAAGCTGCTTGGCCGAAGTCAGGTTGCCATTGATGACGACGCCCAGCGTGTGGTCGTCGCTGGCCTTGGCAACTTGATCAGCGGCAATATTGCCCGAGGCACCGACCCGGTTTTCAACAATGACCGGCTGGCCCAGCGCTTTGGCCAGCGGCTCGGCCAGGGTACGGGCCGCCATATCGGGCGTTGAACCGCCGGGAAAGCCCACCAGAATGCGGACCGGCCGGCTTGGCCAGGATGACGCAGTTTCGGTTTTTTTCAAGCTGTTTTGTGCTGTAGCGCATAGGGGGAGGGCGCAGGCAGCTATCAAAAGTGTAGTGCGAAATGCGTTGCCTGAAAGCGCGAAAAGCTTTTTTATCAAGAGTTGGGAAAAGATTTTCATGCGTTATTTAAACAATTGTCTTGGCTCGATTCCATTTTTGTCTGCACGGCCGCGCTGTACGCCCGCTGCGCCAGGTTTTCTTCACCAGTTTGGTGCGGCAAGCTGCGCTGACGCTTTAAACCGGACTGATGGCTAAAGGGGTTAACTTCAGCAAAACGCCCTTGCATCTGATTCGCCGGGGCGCAGCACATGAGGCTGGCAGTGGTTCAGGTGTAGTACCGGATCATCAGCCCACTCGATAGCGGGGAAGGGGCGCAACTGAAGCTATTGCTTTACAAACTCGTAGCCGGGCA
>JAYWDL010000366.1:0-3879 GCA_043779865.1 Polaromonas sp. | reverse complement strand
ATTGTGTTTCCAATCCGAATTGGAATGAGCGCTTCAGGTGTGAATATCCATAAGGTTTGCGTGCTGTATGTGGTGAATAAAGGGTGGGGAATGATGAAACCAGGCCGCGCATCCTGGAGGCATTGAACAGGACGGCCGTTATCATGCTCGCATGAATCCAACCGGCACCTGGCACACCTTTCTGACACGAACAGGTCAGGCTGCCCGGCAGTGGTTCGTCGAGTGGTGGCAGCTGGTGCATCTGGGTGCGGTAATTCTGGTGCTGATGCTCTCGCCATCGAGCTACAGCCGCGAAAGCCGGGCGGTGCTGGGCCGGCATATCTATATCAATACCGCACCGATTCTGCTGGGCTTTTCCGTGCTGTGCGCGCTGGTGACTGTGGTGCTGACACGTATTGTGCTGGTAACGGCGTTGAGCTATGGCCTGTCGCAATACGCACTGCAGGTAGTCATCCGCGTGTTGGTGCTGGAGCTCATTCCCCTGACCGCTGCGCTGTTTGTGGCGCTGCGATGCACCATTCCTGATGGCGCCGAGCTGACCGCCATGCAGGCCAGCGGCGAGCTTGACGAGATGCGCCGGCAGGGCATGGAGCCGATGCGCAGCGAGGTTTTGCCGCGCGTGGTGGCAGGCGTGTTATCGGGGATTACGCTGGCAGCGCTGAGCTGCATGGTGGCGCTGGGAGTCGCTTATGTAGCCGCGTATGGATTTGCCGTGTCGGGGCTTGCCGGCTACACACGGCTTTTCGGTCAGGTGTTCAGCCCTGCCGTGACACTGATTTTTATTCTGAAAACCTTGTTTTTTTGCCTTGCCGTTTCCTTGATTCCCATGGCCTCAGCTTTGTACGGCCTGACCACCAGGGCAGGTGATAGTGTGCGCACGAGTGCCGAAATGAGGGGACTTGTCCGCATGTTTGCTGTTATTTTGCTGATTGAAGTGGCCTCGCTGGTCGGCAATTATTATTGACTTCCTCTCAAACGCCGCCCCCATGAGTTCACCCCCCAAACCACTGCCATCACCGCCACCGCCTGCCGGTCAGGATCCGCTACAGGGCGCATCGTATTCTGCACCTGCAACCGTAGCCAACCTGGAGTTCAAGGCCAGGCTGTTGATGCTGTTCATGCTGCTGCTGGTGTGCGGCTCGGCGCTGTATGTTCTGTATGCCCGCGGTGCATTTGAAAGCACCCAGAAACTCGTGCTGATGGCCGAGGACTCCGAAGGCGTGGTGGTCGGCATGGACATTACGTTTTCGGGCTTTCCGATTGGCCGGGTACGGCGTATCGAACTGGCGGAAGACGGCAAGGCCCGTATTCTGGTGGATGTTGCAGCCAAGGACGCCCACTGGCTGCGCACCAGCAGTGTCTTTACGCTGGTGCGAGGCATTGTCGGCGGGCCGAATATCCGTGCCTACTCCGGCCTGCTGAACGACCCGGTCCTGCCCGATGGCGCAGTGCGTAGCGTGCTGCAGGGCGATGCCAGCGCTGAAATTCCCAAGGCCATTTCGGCCGCCAAGGAGCTGATTGAAAACCTCAATTCATTGACAGGCAGCGGCGGCTCGGTCGGAACCACCCTGGCCAATTTACAGACGCTGACCAAGCGTCTCAACGGTCCTGGCGGTGCGCTCACGGTGCTGCTTGGCAGCGAAGCCGAGGCCAAAAAGATGGCGTTAACGCTGGACCGCGCCAACGCGCTGCTGGCCAGACTCGACGGCATCGCCGCCAAAGCCGACACCCAGGTGTTTGGCGAAAAGGGCGTGTTGCCCGAGACGCGCGCCACCGTCGTGCAGCTCAATGCCATGCTGGGCGAGGCGCGAACCAGCCTGAAAAAAGTGGATGCGATCCTGGTCGATGCCCAGGCCGTCACTTCCAATGCCAGGGACGCCACGACCGATTTGGGGGCTTTACGCGGCGAGGTTGAAGCCAGCCTGCGAAAAGTTGAAGGCTTGGTGAATGAGATCAATCGAAAATGGCCTTTTGCCCGTGATGCGGAGATGAAACTGCCGTGAAAATTTCATTACTTATTGCGATGAAGCTTGCCTTTGCACTAAGCACAGCCTTGGCTTTGGGGGCCTGCAGCAGTGGCCCCAAACCGCCCGACTGGCAAGTCGAGGCCAAGGGCTCGATGGAGCGTTCCATCTCCGCCTATATGGAAGGCAACAGCCGCGTGGAAACCGCCGAGCTGGAACGCGCACGCAGCCAGCTTTCCCGTACCGGCCGTCCTGATCTGCTGGCCACGGCCGAACTGCTGCACTGCGCCACCCGCGTTGCCAGCCTGGTGTTCGAATCCTGCGCACGGTTCGAGCCACTAAGGCGCGATGCTGCCCAAGCCCAGCGTGCCTATGCCGATTACCTGCGTGGACAAGTGCAAACCCAGGGCATTCCCTTGTTACCGCAAGCCCAGCGCGCCGCTGCGGCTGGTGAAGCAAACGAACTCAAGGGCATCACTGATCCCTTGTCGCAACTGGTCGCCGCTGGCGTCTTGCTGCGAACCGGCAAGGCCAGTCCGGCGGTCATCGTGCAGGCCATTGACACCGCGTCAAGTCAGGGCTGGCGGCGTCCGCTGCTGTCCTGGCTGGGCGTGCAGGTCCAGCGGGCAGAGCAGGGCGGTGATACTGAAGAAGCTGACCGGCTGCGCCGGCGCATAAAAATTACGCAGGGCACCGCTTTGCCTGTGAAAGAAAACAAGTGAGTTACACCCTCAAACTTTATGCCTTTGAAGACGCCAGTCCCGAGCAATTGCAGGCTGCCGAGCGGCGCTTCAAGAAAGCCCTGGAAGCGTCGCTGGGCGATGAAAGTCTGGTTGCACCGGTCCATGCCGCATACCGAAGAATTGTGGCGACTTACGGCGAAACCCCGGCAGAAGACGTTCTGTCGCCCGACGAACTGGAAATCTTCAGCCAGTGGCAGGCGGCCGAGTCTGCTGCTTTAACCGCCGCCTTGGGACCGGATCGCTACATGGGAGACGCACAGTTCGAGATTCGTCCTTGACCCCCGTGCGAGGGGTTTATGGCGAGCGGCTCAAGCGCGGCGATGCCAGCGCCTGCAGCTGGTCATTGATCGCCGTTTCCACTGCCTGAAGTCGAGGCAGCAGTTTCGCTTTGTCCAGTGCGGTATGCAAATGGCGCAGATCCTTGCTGCTGGTCGTGGCCTTGATTTGGGCCACTGCCGCCGCAAGGTTGCCGCTTTTGATCAATGCCAGCATTTTTGTAACCCATTCAGTCATGGCCATCATTTCCTTTGGTGGTGGTTGCTGCCCGCGCGCAGATCTGCTGCTGATTGTATGTTTGCTATTAAAATCATAGCTGTTAGCGCACGATCTGATTGCGCAGGAGCCTGTTTTTATGTTTAGAACCCGATTCCTCACGCGTTTTGAACCCGACTGGCCTTACCTGGCGATGCAAAGCGTCTATTGGAGGGTTACAGCACCTGCCCGGCAAGCCGCCGGTAAAATTCACCTCCGATCCTGCAGCGCCGTTTTTCGGCGCGATTTTTGACTTAAGTGACAGAGCATTGACTGACTTCCCCAAACCATCGCCTGACCCGTCCGCCGAATCTGCTTTTACCGATTTTCCCAAAACCCAGGAACCCCGTCTGTGGCGCGGCGACGGCTGGACTGCAAAAGTCATCAAGAACGAAGATGATGACGGCTGGGCGGTGGCGATGATCAAGGACGGCGAGCCTGAACCCGCGCTGGTTGGCCCCTGGACCATGGGGCGGGACAAAAAGAATCCCAAACCGCTGGATGGGTTCGCCTTCAGCACGCTGGTTAAAACAGCCTCAGAGTTTGTGCGTCGGCATGAGCAGCAACTGCATGCGTCACTGCATCAGAGCATCTCGGTCAGCGTCACCTTGAAGGGCAGGTCTGTCCGAATCGATGTCACG
>JAYWDL010000365.1:0-3883 GCA_043779865.1 Polaromonas sp. | reverse complement strand
CAAACTGCCAGTACTTGCCCCCGGCCTTAGTCACGCGCAGGCGCAAACCCTTTTTGTCGGCATCACGCACCAGCACGAACGGCAAACCTTCGGGGCAGGCTGCGCGGTCAAGTAGGCCATGCGTCAGGTCGTTGGGGCCTTTGTAATCAATCGGGGCGGTTTTGCTCGGTCTTGCCATGTTGAACCCTCTTTCAGCTTTTACAGACTGTTTACAGACTGAAAATTGCAATTTATGCGAATTTCAATCAACAGTCAGGCTGTGCGCCCATCCAGTATCACGCTTGTAAACTGTTGATTTATATAGAGTGTAGCGACACAAATCAACAATGGCAAACAGAAAAAAGAATGAATTGAAAATCCTTGTGTCGGTGGTTCGATTCCGCCCCAGGCCACCAGTCAAGCCGTTACAGGCATTGGAAACCCCGCTATTCAAAAGATAGCGGGGTTTTTTATTGTCTGTACGATGTAAGGGCGGATGTAAGACGATTTCAGGAATCGAGTCAAGCACCAGACGCAATAAACCCAGCGCCAGCAGGTCGAGCATGACCGTCTGCGCAGTTTCGTGCGGGCGGTCAATGGGGTGTGACTTTGGGCCTACCCATTCGCGTTTCAAACGCGAGAGGGTGAAAAGCTTTGCAGGCGCGTGCATGACTTGAGTCTCCTCAGAAAACCTCAGATTCAAAAAGCCATCTCTTTCAAGCACGCGCCACCGTCGAGGCGTCGCGCCTATCGGGGATGTCTTGCGCGGATTCACTGTTGATAATTTCCGGAACGTCGGATTTCGGAACTCCGCTCTGGAACTCCGCTCGGAACTCCAGCCATCGCGTAGGGGGTGCGAACCTAGGTGCGTACCAGTTCGCTGCGAACTTGCTCGCTGCACGGGGCACGCGGCCCGCATTGCCTTTGGGGAATGCGTACCTGTTCTCAGTCGCAAGCCTTGAAGTTACGCTGCTGACAGTCAAGCGCCATCTGCTGCGCTTGGGCGATTTGCTCCGCCGTCATTGCTCTTGCAGCGATGTCTCGCGCCGGGGCTTGGCTTGCGTGCTACCCCTGCCGGGAAACCCGCCTACGTGTTTCAGGGGGAGTTCCAGCAAAAGTCCATCCGTATCACCATCGGGAATCCCGGCGCCTGGAGCATCCCCCAAGCTCAGGAAAAGGCCCGCGAACTGCAACGCCTGATTGATGAAGGACACGACCCGCGAGGCTTGAAGCGTGACGCCCTGGCCGCGCAAGCTGAAAAGCAAGCCGCCACCGCTGCCGATGCTGTGACCGTGGGCGAAGCATGGGAACGCTACCTGGCAGAACGCCGCCCTTTTTGGGGCGAACTGAATTACCGGGACCATGTGAAGATGGCGCAAGCTGGGGGAGTGCAACGCGAGCGCCTGCCGGGTGTAAAGACCATACCGGGGCCGCTGGCCGAATTGCTGCCGCTGCGACTGGCAGACCTGACCGCGCCCACGATTGAAGCATGGGCCGCCAAAGAAGCCAAAGACAGGCCCGCCCGTGTGCGCTTGGCGCTGCGACTGCTAAAAGCATTCCTGCGCTGGGCTGCGTCTGAGCCTGACCTGAAAGGCAAAGCCGACCCGACCGCCGCGAGCGCCAAAAAGGCCCGTGAAGTAGCAGGCAAGGCCAAGCTGAAAAACGACTACATCCAACGCGAGCAACTGCCCACATGGTTTGCCCACGTTCGCCAGTTACAGAACCCGGTGATTTCAGCCTACCTGCAATGCCTGCTGCTGACTGGCGCCCGCCGCGAGGAATTGGCCGAACTGAAATGGGATGATATTAATTTTCAGTGGCGCGGCATGGAGCTTAAAGACAAGATTGAAGGTCGCCGGGCCGTGCCTTTGACGCCGTTTGTCTCGCACCTGCTGGCTGCCCTGCCACGACGCAATGAATGGGTGTTTTCCAGCCCTGCGAGCGCATCCGGGAGACTGACAGAGCCAAGCATTGCACACCGCCAAGCATGCGCCGCTGCCGGGCTGGAATTGACCTTGCACGGCCTTCGCCGTTCATTTGCCAGCTTATGCGAATGGCTCGACATACCCGGCGGTATCAGCGCACAGATTCAAGGCCATGCGCCCCAGGGCGTGCGAGAGCAAAACTACATCCGCCGCCCGCTAGACCTGCTGCGGGTTCATCATGAAAAGATTGAAGCGTGGATTCTGGAGCAGGCCGGGATTGTGTTTGATGCCAAAGCCGCGCCCGGTGGGCTGCGCGTGGCGGCATGATTGAACCATCCCAATGGATTATAATTATCCATGCTGACCATAGCGGAACTGCCTGAATTTATCCGCACTGCCGACAAACTGCTTTCCGAAATCGAGCGGCAAGATGTTATCCGCTACCTGGCTGAACATCCCAAGGCTGGCGACCTGATGGAGGGCACGGGAGGTGTGCGCAAACTTCGGTGGCGTCGGGGCGGGCAGGGCAAAAGCGGTGGTGTTCGCGTGATTTACTACTTTCACGATGAACTGATGCCGCTGTATTTGCTGACGCTTTTTGCCAAAGGCGACCAAGTCAATTTGTCCAAAGCAGAGCGCAACGACCTGGCCGGCCTGGTTCAGTTGCTGGTATCAACATGGAAAAGGAAACAGACATGAGCACTTCATTCGACAGCATCAAACGCGGCATGCAAGAAGCCATTGAACACGCTGAAGGCGGTGTGCCGCAAACCCGCCTTCACCGCCCCCAGCCGGTTGACGTGAAGGCGTTGCGCTCCAAAGTGGGCATGACGCAAGAACAGTTTGCTTCCCGCTTCGGGTTTTCCACCGCAACGCTGCGCCATTGGGAACGGGGCGACCGTGCGCCACATGGGCCTGCGCTGGTATTGCTGAACGTCATCAAACACAACCCCCATGCGGTTATCGAGGCGCTGGCGGCCTGAGAGGAGGAAAAAGTCCTCATGACGAACACACAACGATTCGTCAGCGTCTGGGATGCCTGGGAGACACGCCCCAGCAAGTGGCCAGCATGAAGGGCCCGCTCTGCGCTGATGATGGCCCTGGCCGAAGTCATCCGTGAGCGTGGCATGACTCAAGGCGAGGCCGCCTGTTCGGTGTGACTCAGCCCCGCGTTTCTGCCCTGGTGTGCGGCAAGGTGAACCTGTTTTCGCTCGACACCTTGATTGATATGGCTGCCACTGCGGGCATGGCCCCGATGGTGAAAGTGTCCAAGCCGAAAGCCCCAGCCCCAAAACCAGCTTTGCGCCGCAAGCGCCGGGCTGCGGTGGAAGTGACTGCCACCTGAAACAGTTTTCCCCCACCCTAGCCCGCGACCAATTACCACTGGCGAAAAGTCGGAGCCTTCACCGCCCTGGCCGTGGTTCTTCCGTAAAAACCCGCCCTTGAGAGCGAGCCTGTCCAATGAAAAAAGTCACCCAAATGTTTGACGGCCGAGAAGCGCTACCAGTACGAGCGGTCCCACTTGTCACAGACTGGTTCGTAACCCCTCAAGGACTCGCGCTGGAGCTGTCAAAGTCTGCGTGTGTGAGGGGTCTTACCGCCTATCGGTATTGGGACGGCCAAGCTATCCCTGTCAGGGCGGGCGCCTGGGGCCCGCTGCACGAAAAGCTCATCGACATCGTGAGGGACTTTAAAAGAGACGAACAGGGGCCTGACCAACATCGGCAAAGCGCCCGGCGCGAGTCTTTGAAAGGATTGCCTGCGGACGTTTTCGTTTGGTTAGATGAATTCGAAAACTGGTACAGCTCTTCCTATATTTCGCCTGACTCGGTTTGGGAAGAGCAGCATCGAGCCGTTGGCGAAGATGATGACCTAGTACATTGACACATAAATAACGAAACATGTTTACACTCCATGTATCGTCATCCGACATACACGGGAGTTGTCATGCGACAGACGCCACTGAACTTGAGCGAGGA
>JAYWDL010000364.1:0-3891 GCA_043779865.1 Polaromonas sp. | reverse complement strand
CGGCATGCCCGGGGGCGCGGCGCCAGTTGCGCTGGATGCCGGCGCACGAATCGCACAGCGCCATCTTCTTCAATTCGTTCTGTCGATTCAAATCTTCGGTCATGTTGCTGCTCTTAATGTTAGTGATGGGTGGCCTCTTTGCCATTCATCAGTGGGCAAACCACCGTATCGGTCAGGCCCTCTTCAACGAGGGATCGGGTCTGGTGGCTGGTTTCACGGGGGTTTTTACGCCGTGGAGGTTGGGGCTAGATTGTCGCCCCTCGGTCGCCGGGGCTGAAGCACCTGCGGCGCGGCCTGAAAGGCCATCAAAATTCAAGACAAATCAGGCTCTAGCGCACGTTCCACCTGCGCAAGCAGCTATCAAATCAGGATCAATAGGGTGGCAGCGCCTTGCCCATCCGCGCATTCGCCGAGCTTCAGCTTCATAAAGCAGCCGTATGAAATTGAATTTAATTGAAATCTGACCCCCATGGCAGTATCGTGGCGAGGCCGGGCTGGAGTTGATTGGCGTGCGCATCGGCGACGCGCGCGGCGTTGACCCGGCGCGCGTTGGGGCCGCCCTCAAGGACTTCGAGTCCTTGCTGCAGCAAGTTCTCGCCGCACTCGACCAGGCACATCCCGTCGGCATTCCCCTCGATGGAGATGGCCTTGCTGCCGTCGTCGAGGTTGCGGCATGGGCTCATGGCGAATGGGTTCGAATCCACCCGTTTGCCAACGGCAATGGCAGGACGGCACGGAACTGGGCCAACTTCGTATTCATGCGCTACGGCTTGCCGCCTGCCGTGCGCGGGCAGGCCGAGGCCAGGCGGTGGCTACGGGGCGGCCAGCGCCAGGGCCATGGCCGGTAATTGGCACCCAACTGTGCTGGTCTTTGAACGGATGCTTCGCGACGCCATAGCAACATAATCCCATCCGGCCACGGTTGCGGCCAAGAAGCACAAGCCGTGATGGCGGCCGGCCCATCCCGGCCCAGGAACTGCTCGCCAGCGAACGGACACGAAATTCAAATTCGGCGCATGGGCCAAGTGTTCGCCGTCTTGGGGCGACCAGGCGACGGGAGACATTCGAGTCTGACCGCCAATTTCCCCAAGACCGGGACGTTATATCTCGCGCGTCGTTGCAATCCTCACCTGTTTTGACCACCCAGCACCTTGCAGCGCCGTCATGGGCCAGGTCGATTGACGCGGCTGAGACCTGATTCAGCGACACAAATGACCAAAGCCCGGTCATAATTTGTTCAAGCAGACGGGCGCAATCTTGCAAACCCCCTGTGCCACCACCATCGGCCATCCTGAGCGGCGGTACAGTCCAAGGTTTATCTGCCGCGTATGAGTCCTTCGCTTTTTGCAAACATCGTCGCGCGGCAGATAAACGCTATTCGTTCTGCATTATCAAATTGGACAGCGACAAATGAGCATTGATTGGACAATAAAATCCACAGACATCGCAATCGTTTTTGCCACTCTCTTCTCCCCAATCTTAGCCATTTGGGCATCCGAGTGGAGGCAGCAACGGCGTCAAAATCAAGAACGAAAAGAGTCGGTCTTCCGAACTCTAATGACAACGCGCTCCGCGCGATTGCACCCTGAGCACATTCAAGCTCTAAATCACATCGTATTCGTGTTCGCGGGAAACAACAAAATAATTGATTCATGGGGTCTATATTTCGCTCATCTAAACACAGACCAAGGTCACACAGAAGACAGTTGGGGTCGGTGGCATGAGAAATCGAACGGCCTGCTTGCCGACCTAATTCATCTAATGGCTTTAAATTTAAAAATTCCATTTTCTAAAACCTTTATTACACAGCCATCTTATTACCCAAAAGGCTATGAGTTTAATGAAGCGCAGCAAATAGAACTAAGAACATTATTGCTACAGCTTCTTAAAAATGAGCGCAGCATAAACATGAATGCAACTGTTTACTCGCCTCCACCATAGCATGCACAACCCATCCATCAAGCGGGACGACGAACGTCGCCCATTATCTCACACGTTAGGGCTCTAAACTGAGAAGTGACATGGAAACTTGGATCCTAATAATCGTTGTGTTACTTGGCTTTATCTTCCTAAAATCCAAGAGTTACCATACATTAGCTGCTACTGCGGATGATTGGTTCGTTATATTTGACATCGATGCCGAGTACAGAGTAATCAGTTTATGGTTCTATCCTATAGTAGGACTATCATTCTCTGGGTATAAAACGACGACAGTCACTTCCAACCCTGCGGAGACGAAGAGGTTGCAATCCGCACGCAAAGAGCATAGGGTAAACGATGGACTCTTCGGTCTCTCATACTCCTACGGGCGTTGGTTTCGAGACGGCGTATCATTTGACGAAAATGGGAAAGCCGAATACTTAGACGCT
Organism: Polaromonas sp.; assembly: GCA_043779865.1. Classification (GTDB taxonomy): domain Bacteria; phylum Pseudomonadota; class Gammaproteobacteria; order Burkholderiales; family Burkholderiaceae_C; genus Polaromonas. The sequence goes on along the minus strand of JAYWDL010000364.1, from coordinate 1,522 downwards.
TCTGATTTCGCAACCTATTTAAGCCATTACCTCGTTGGAGAATTCAGAATACGGTATGCGACTCCGATCCCAACCTATTATCAAACGCAAATTCAGGTTGCGCACAAGCTCGCGAAGCAAGAGCCCTAACTCAAACGTTAGCGATCCAGCCGGCCCCGCCCGGACTCCGTGCCGAAGAAACCGGTTTTCTTCATCGTTGATTTTTAACGATATTTTTGAAGTTTCTTAAGAGCCTCCCAACCCCGCACGCGGGGCAGGCGCTCACAAAGAAACTACTACTTTTCATTATGAAGTGAACTTTCTATAATTTTGTTTCTTGTGAGGCAGTGAAATCGGGGTCGGATTCTAATTAAACCCTTAATGCTACTAAATAAATAGCTTCATAAGCAAGCCAGTCAAGCGCTACAGCCACTTTTGACTCAATAAATCACCCCCTCAGCGTGACTTCAAAACCTTTCGCCAGGTTGGCCGGTTTGTGGGTCTGCTCGCCGCTTGAAGAGAATAACTGCTGAATTCACCTTGAACCAGAAGCGTCAGGCTTTGAATAGGCGTCCACATAACTGTCGATGAGCTTCCTGATCATTCGCTGATACTGCGTGTGATGCTTTCCCGCTTCGGCCTTGAAAAAATCCACGCTCTTTTTGCTCAACGCCAGCGTCACCTTGACGCCTTCCTCGCGGAACGCAAGTTCTTCGGGAGGTGGAAGAAAATCCTGAATGACATGAGCCTCTATCGGCTCATCGGTGATTTGATTTTCCTGCTCATCAATTGCCTTTCCTTTTCGCCAGTAACCTGCGCTGTGCCTACCCCGCCAGCAAGCGCCGCGCATCCTTCAAAAGCAGCAGCAACTGGTCTTCACGCAAGGGCGAAGGCTCAAAACCAAACCGCTTGAAAAAACGGGCGGCCTCTTCATCCATCGGGTGCGTCAGCAGGGCCCGGATACCGGCCTGGTCAGAAATCATCAGCGCACGCCGGATGGCATCCTTCAAAAGTCCGATGCCAATGCCTAGCCCCTGATCCTGAACGGATACCCCCAGCCGCGCCAGGATCACGACCAGCACCGGGTACTGGCCCATGCCCTTGCGAATGCGCTCCGGCGCCTCCAGCGTGTCCACCTGGCCCACCGTCAGGCTGAAGAATCCGGCGACGCGTTCAGCCTCGGCGACCACGAAGGTTTTGGCGGACCCGCTGGACTGCGCTTGCCGGGCGTGGCGGATCAGCCAGTCATGGAGCGCCGGTTTGCCGCAATCAAACGTGTCCAGACGATGCCTGGCCAGCAGCGGCTCAGGCGCGCCCAGCGTCATGCCGCATCCCAGGGGGCTTTGCGCGCAAACAGATCGCGCAAGCCAGCGTTGTCCTTGGGTGGCTGATCCAGTGCATCCATCAGCGCGCCGCACTGGCTGCCGGACACCATGAAAATTCTTTGATCCAGCAAGGTCTGCTCGGCGGCATGGCAGGCGCTGTCGAGAATGAAATCGGTCAATGACTTGTGCGCAGCCTCGGCCGCGCGGCGCAGAATGGC
>JAYWDL010000363.1:0-3892 GCA_043779865.1 Polaromonas sp. | reverse complement strand
TGTTCCGGCCTTAAACAGCCAATTGCTGAAACAGCCGGGTAGCGTACAAGCCTGCGGGCGTCCAGTGGCCAGAGGGCGACATGGCCTGAATCAGCAAGTGTTTTTTCTGCACGGGATCGCCCGTTGCGGCCAGTTGCGCCTGCCATGCCTGCAGATCCGGGTCGAGCAGCGCATGCGGCGCATCGGCAGTGCCGGCACTCGATACGCCCAGCTGCCGCTCTGCCAGCCGCGCACTGGCGCGAAAGCTTGCGCGCCGCTGGCCTGGCGCAGCAGCGGCCTCGTCATAAGCCCGCCCGTCGGCGCTGGCGTCGCCGCGAATCCAGTCGTGGATGAGCTGCAACTCATACGGGCTGAACACGCCGAACATTTCGGCCCGCTCGCCTTGCAGCAGCTTCCAGAAGCGGCTTTCCTGCACAGGTGAACCGCGCTTGATCCAGCCGGCCTGCTGCAGCGCTGCGAGAAAACCCGGAACATTTTCCGGCCGGGCAAGCCAGTCGTTGACGCTGCGGCCCGCCACGCGGCAGTAATCGGAATGCGCGCCATGGCCGGTGACGCTCTTGCGTGAAAAAATGCGTTGCACTTCCTGGCCAATGTCAAACCCGCCAATCACCTGCGTGGTGCCGATGCCCGCATTGCTGAGCTTGCAGCCGTCGCGAACCCGCCGCCAGAAAGCGGCGTTGTCGCCCCAGCGCGGCAGTGTGTCCAGCACCGCCTGCACGGCCCGGCGTGCATGGCCGGTGTCGGCGTTATCGACCGTGATGTGCAGCGTGAAGTAATACGGGTCGATGCCCAACTCGTTCAGCTCATAAGCCGTGATCAGCAGGTGCAGCGGCAGTTGTTCATAGCCCAGGTTGAAGCCGATCACTTCGGGCAGAAAATCGGCGGCATTCCAGCCCAGCGCCAGCTGCAGCGCGCCCTGCGTGTAAAAACTGTCAGGCAGGTCGGCCACGGGATTAAGCCCGTAGCGCTGCAGCAACTGGCGGTACAGCAGCACATGGTTTTTGTCAGCGCAGCCTTGGCCCAGCTCTTCCACGTAGGTAGCAATCAGCTCAGAGAAACGCGGGTTCTGCCAATGCGCCAACAGGCCAAACAGCCAGGCGCCATCGACCAGTTTGGTGGGCGCCACGGCGCGCAAAAAATACAGTGCATGGGCGCGGTTGCTGAAATAGCGACGCGGCCGGCCCGCCTTGCGGTCTTCAAGGTAAGCGCGGTATTTGGCGCTGGCCAGCTGCGCAGAGTTGTGCATCCACGCCCTCAGGTCCTGCGGTGACTCGGGCAGTTCGCATTCATCGCTTTGTGCCTGCTGCAGCACATGCTCAAGAAAAGCGCTTGCTTCAGCGCGTGCCGTCTCGTCAGGCACCCGCTCAGCCAGACGTCCGTAAAGCTCGCGTGTCTTGCCGTCATGGGGCGCCAGCAACAAGTCGCAGGGCGGGCCAGGGCATGCAGCCGGTTCGCGGGGCGAGGTCCATTCGTGGGCGGCAACAAACATTCAGGTGTATTTGAGTTGGAAGGTATTCAAGTCTGAGCCTGGCAGTGCTGACCGGTTATAGGCTTGCTTCACCATTGCGCGTGGGAGTCTTCCTACCAGCCCGGTTTGTACCGGGTGGGCGCTTCATGATCAGAGCCAGCCCAACGCGTCAAGGCGGGCCAGGTCATGCTGGCGCACGCGCTCGCCGATGTCGGTGCGGTAACGCAGGTTGGGCACCACCACCTTGCGCGCGACCCGGTAGGCCTGATCGCTGGCAGCCTGCACGCTCGCGCCAATGCCAGTGGCGACGCCGACATAACCGCAGCTTCCGCTGGTCACCAGGTGATCGCCCAGGCGCGCCACTTCGGCAAAATGCAGGGCGGCGCGGTCAGCGGCCGTCGTGCCGGGATGAAAGCAGATCGGCTCGCCCTTGGACAATTCTTCATAGCCCTGCGAATACGGGAATGGCGGTACCGTCAGCACCACGCCGGCCGCAAAGCCGGGCCTCGTCGCGATGTGCAGACTGTCCCTGCGCAACAGGCGGCGAAAAATCGCGTCCCAGCTTTCTTCATGCAACGCCTCGCAAATGGCGAATCCCGGATAACCAAATCGGCTGGTGAACTCCAGCGGCCACAAGCCCGCATCATTGACGATCATGTTCAGGTTGATGTAGCCGCAGTAGCCGCCCTCACGCAGTAGCGGTGCGACCTTGCCCAGCGACGCGTTGAACAGCTTTTCGGCGCCCCGGTAGCTCACGATCGTTCCCATCTCGCCGGTCAGCTCGCCGAGTTCGCCCGGAAAGAAGCGTTTGTGCTCAAAGTCGATACAGGCCGGCGCCAAAAACGCCTCACCGTTGAAGTAAGCACCCACGCCCACTTCCACGCCCTGCAGATGCTGCATCAGCACAAAGTCGGGCGGCTGGGCGGCCGTGTGGTGCGCCTGGTACATCGCCAGCAGCGCCAGCATGTCGGCGGCGTCAATCATTTCGCCGATGTAGTTGCGGGTGCGCGGGCTGTCAGCGCCGTTGAACTTGAGCACATAGCGGCCGCCGTGCTGGCGCAAAAAGTCTATCGCTGCGGCGTAGTCGGTAAAGCCCTGCGTGGCAGCCGTATGCAGGCCAAAACCGCGCAGCACTTGCTGGCCAAATTCGCGGTCAGCCTCCAGACGGTCGCCCAAAGCGCTGCCGCCAATCACCTGAAAGCCGTCCCGGCGCAACGCGTCCTGGGTTTCGCCCTTGGTGGCCGATTCAAATAGGGCAATTCCCGCATCGCCCGCGTCACCATCTCCGCGCAGCCAGCCCAGTTCGGCCTGCCAGTCAGCGCTGAAGTCCAGCATGCCGCCATAGACGTCGCGCGACGCCTCATGCTCGACGAACACCCGCACCTCGTGGCCCTGCGCCGCCAGGCCCAGGTACATCGCGCCCAGGTCGTTGTATTCGCCAATGCCCAGAAACTTCATGGCGCCAGCTTTGTAGCTACCAGCGCCACGGCGGCAATGCGCTCAGCGTTGGCATAGGCCGGCGTATCCAGCTCTTCGCCGAAGACGTCGGGGTCAAGTTCGCGGTAGCTGAACGCAACATCCGCCTGTTGCAGCAGCGGCGTTACTTCATCACGGAACGAGTCGCTTCCCTCGACGATGGGCGCGCCGGTGTAAAGAATCAAGCGCCCGCCGGGCGCGAGTTGCGGCAAGCCTTCACGCACGATACGCAGCGACAGCCCGCTGCCAAGCGCGCCGCCGCCATGCCGGTAAGTGCGCTCACTGGCATCGACCAGATAAGGCGGATTGGAAACAATCAGGTCAAAGCGGCCCGAGAGCGATGCAAACAGATCGCTTTGCCGGAATTTCGCTTCCGTCAGCCCGGCCAGGGAGGCATTGGCCCGGGCGAAATCCAGCGCGCGCGGGTTGATATCGGCTAGCACCAGTTCAGGTTTGAACGCTTGGGCATTCAAAGCAGCAGCCATACCGCCCGATCCCGCACCACAGCCAATGTCCAGAATGCGTGCGCCCGCAGCCAGCGGCTGTTTAGAGAGTTCGGCGTCGATCAACGCAACGAAGCGGTAGGTGTCGGGGCCAAAAAATACAGCGTCGGCCGCACTGGTGGGGTAGGCCGAATGGGCGTAGAGACTTTCGCCCAGCGTGGAAAAGCGCACCTTGCTGCGCCATAAGCCGCTGCGCTTGTCCAGCGTCTCCAGCAAACCGCTTTCGCGCAGCCAGCTTGTCGCCTGAAGCGGCAGCAAGCCGGCTTCAAACGGGCGACTCCAGCCAAATACGTCGCGCAGGCTGCGTGCCATGCCGGCGTTGTTGCGCGCATTCACGCGGGCATGCGTCGCCGGCGTGATGGTGGTGAACTGGTAGCCTTTTCCTTGCAGCCAGCGTCCCAGCAAAACCAGCGCATCGGGGAGGGAAAAGGCATTCAAAATAGGA
>JAYWDL010000362.1:0-3905 GCA_043779865.1 Polaromonas sp. | reverse complement strand
TCGTCTGGCGCGGGAACGCCGGTCAGGAAGGCTGTGATCGCGTGCGGATCGTTCAAGAAGCGCCGCACCGGGTTGTACAAGCGTGTTGCCAGGAAGATGAGAGGTTTCATGAATCTTTCGGTGGTGATTGAAAGATTCAGAATCTCATGCTGAGGGCGAAATGCAAGTTTCCGAACTTCCTGTTCGGAGGGTGTTTTTCGGTTTGACTCAAGTAGCGCCGCGCGCCCACTCAGGTTTTGGCAGCTGCCTTCAACAAGGGCACGAGGAGCCGATTCGATCGGCAACTCTGCTGAAACTCGTCACCATCCCGTTGAGTCAAATGAACGGGACAGGGTTCTCAGGGACACTGAGCGCCAGCGTGCAAAACTGGATAGCCCCCGGGGGAAATGCAGATTGAGCGTTTTAAATCTGCTCATGCGGCAACGGTGCGTCAACCGATGCGGCAACTACGTCAAAAACCATAGCAAGAAAGCCATGGTGCCCGGGGCCGGAATCGAACCGGCACGCCTTTCGGCGGGGTTTTTCGTCCCCTCCACGATAGCTTTTTACTGAGGGGAGTTTTGGGGGACTGACCCTTTGTCTGCTGAACATCACAGAGCACGAACAGTTGGAACGGTTGACCCCGATACTGTACAAATCAACAACTTAGATGCGACTGCAAAACTACGAACCAAGGGATACTGGGTTCAATTCTTGCCAGCCGCACCAAAAAATGAAAGCCTGCAACGAGAGTTGCAGGCTTTTTCGTTTTCGGAGCGTTGCATAGTTAGGCTTTCGGGTTGTGACTGCTATTCTTTACGGACTATGAATAAGGCGTTTACGAAGGAAACCGAGGGCGACGACGAGGATATCGAGCCTGCCCCCTGCCGGCAGCGGGCAGCGGGCAAAAATTACATAACACTGCAAGGCTACAACCGGCTCCGTTCAGAACTACTCGGTTTGATCGACTCCGAGCGTCCTAAAGTGGTGGAGATCGTTCACTGGGCTGCCAGCAATGGTGACCGGTCTGAAAACGGCGACTACCACTACGGCAAGAAGAGGCTTCGCGAGATTGACCGGCGTATTCGGTTTCTGACGAAAAGGCTGGAAATTGCTGAAATCATTGATCCTTCTCATCATCATGGAAGCGATCAGGTGTTTTTCGGAGCCACAGTGTGCTATGCCGATGGGCAAGGCGACGAACATACACTCACAATTTTGGGGATTGACGAAGCCAGCAGCGCGCTACTACAGGTTAGCTGGATCTCCCCTGTAGCCAGAGCATTGTTGAAAGCGTGCGTTGGCGACGAAGTGAGTTTGACTACACCCAGCGGTGTGCAGACGTTGGAGGTGCTGGCTGTCGACTATCCGGCACCAGCATCTTCATAGTCGTAGTATTGCTGCTCCATTACGGCACTGGGGATAGGCCTAAGCTGTACCGGTCGGTCGGCCACCGAAACTCTTGAGTGTGGGAAATCCCGTCTATCCTGCTGATTTAGCTCTCTGAACACGCAGCACGGAAGATGTTCGCTTCACACCTCTCATCGCTGAAGCGAGGTGGACTCGATCCCGCACTGCGATGCCGAAACGCAGGTCGGTCGCATCGTGCGACGGCTCGTGTGCCATGTCCACATGGGTGATATCGGCTTCAGCATTGGCAAGCGCAGCTGCAACCCGTGCCAATACCCCCTTCCCGTTGGCGACCGTGACCAGAAGGTTGGTTTCAAAGGTGCGGACGGGTTCGTCCGACCAATCGACGGCAATAAACCGTTCGCTATCGCGATGCTGCAGGCGTTTGGCTACCGCGCAGTCGTCAGTGTGTACGACAAGTCCTTCGCCCCGACCAAGATACCCGACGATGGAGTCCCCAGGGATGGGCCTGCAACATAACGCAAACTGGACAGACGCGCCCTCGCTTCCGTCGATGACAAGCCCGCCTTGTGAAACTGAGTCGTGCGCAACATATCGCTCGCGACTCATGAGAAGCGCATCGGGTTTTTCACCGGTCTCGGCAAGAAGAGTCACAATTCGTTTGGCCACCATAGTGGCGATGCGTTTGCCCAGTCCAATATCTGTCATCAAATCCGCCCGTGAGCGATTCCCGGTGAAGCGAAGGATCTTTTCCCATGTGATCCGATGCGCTCCATCGTCTTCTGGGAGCCGTTCCCGATCAATGCCTTCAGCGCGCAATGCCTGCGCAAGCATTTTTTCGCCGAGTTCCTGCGATTCCTCCAGCGCCATGGTTTTCAAGTAATGTCGTATTTTTGATCGTGCCTTGCCAGTACGCACAAAGCCCAACCATCCCGGATTGGGGCTGGAAACCGACGCTGTGATAATTTCAATTACATCACCGTTGTGAAGCTCTGATCGAAGCGGAACCTGCTCCCCATTGACCCTGGCTGCTACGGCCCGGTGTCCTATGTCGCTATGAATGGCGTATGCAAAATCGACAATGGTCGCTCCGCGCGGCATCGCAAGAATCTGGCTTTTGGGCGTGAACACATAAACCGCGTCGGGAAACAGATCAATCTTGACATGGTCCCAGAATTCGGCGGCGTCGCGTGTTTCTTGCTGGATATCCAGCAGGGACTGCAACCACTGGGAACCCAGCCGCTCCGAGGCATCGCTGCCCGGTTCTGTCGCCTTATAAAGCCAGTGCGCTGCGACGCCTGATTCGGCGACGACGTGCATCGCGTCTGTTCGCATCTGAAACTCGATATTGGTTCCAAACGGGCCTACAAGCGTCGTATGAAGCGACTGATAGCCATTGATCTTTGGAATTGCAATATAGTCCTTGAATTTTCCGGGGAGAGGCTTGTAGAGTTGGTGCAGTACGCCCATCGCGGTGTAGCAGGCCGTGAGGTCGCGCACGAGGATCCGGAAGCCATAGAGGTCGGTGACCTGGGCAAAGGACAGATGCTTTTCGTCCATTTTTCGATAAATGGAGTACAGTGTCTTTTCCCTGCCGTAGATTTGAACGGAAACACTGGCCGTCACAAATGCCGATTCGACTTCCGACTGCACGCGCTTGATGACGTCACGTCTGCGGCCCCGCGCACGATTGATCGCCTTTGACAGGGTCGCGTAGCGCCATGGGTGCAAATGCTGGAAGGAAAGATCCTGCAATTCCCGGTAAGTTGCGTTGAGACCCAGGCGGTGTGCTATGGGCGCATAAATGTCGAGTGTCTCCCGCGAAATCCGGGTCCACTTGCCGCGAGGTACATCGCCAAGCGTGCGCATGTTGTGGGTGCGATCGGCAAGCTTGATCAGAATGACCCTGACGTCACGCGCCATTGCCAGCAACATCTTGCGAAATGACTCTGCCTGATTCTCCTCCCGGGTATTGAACTCAAGTTTTTCAAGCTTGGTAAGTCCATCGACCAGATCCGCCACGGGGGCGCCAAACCGCTCGATCAGCTCCGGTTTTGTTACACCGCAATCCTCAATAGCGTCATGTAGCAGCGCTGCCATAAGCGCCTGGGCGTCGAGCTTCCAGTGCGCGCATTGAAGCGCCACCGCAATGGGATGGGTAATGTACGGTTCGCCGCTGTTCCTAAGTTGCCCGAGGTGAGCTTCGTCTGCGAAGCGGTAGGCCTGACGCACGCTTTCTACGTCGGCGGCGCCCATGTAGTTAAGTTTTGCGGTGAGCGCGGCAAAGCTGGCGGCTGCAGCATTGACAGCGGCCGGTGTGGACTTGCTTGAAATAGCAGGCAAAAGCATGGCACTCATGCCTTAAATGTATCTTGCCGCGAATGGAATTGCGCAAAAACGGACTTTGCCGTGTCTTAAAGCAGAAAGCACCGCAATGCGGTGCCTTCTGCAGGAGTCAAGACTCTTCAGCCCGGGACTTTTTTGAGCATTTCGAGGCCGATTTTCCCCTCCGCAATTTCGCGCAAGGCCGTTACACCGGGCTTGTTCTTGCTTTC
>JAYWDL010000361.1:0-3908 GCA_043779865.1 Polaromonas sp. | reverse complement strand
ATCGTTCCGACGCCCACTTCGCTGACCAGCTTGACGCTGATACTGGCGCGCGGGTTGACGTTTTTCAGATCATGGATCAGCTGCGCCAGATCCTCGATCGAATAAATGTCGTGATGCGGTGGCGGCGAAATCAGGCCGACGCCGGGCACCGAATAACGCAGGCTGCCGATGTATTCACTAACCTTGCCGCCGGGCAGCTGACCACCCTCGCCCGGCTTGGCGCCCTGCGCCATCTTGATCTGGATCTGGTCGGCCGACACCAAGTATTCGGCGGTGACGCCAAAGCGGCCCGACGCCACCTGCTTGATGCGCGAACGCAGCGAATCGCCGTCCAGCAGGGGCATATCCACCTCGACCTGCCTGACGCCAATCACGCTTTTGAGCGTGTCGCCCTTCTTTATCGGGATACCTTTGAGTTCCTGGCGATAACGCGCCGGGTCTTCGCCGCCTTCTCCGGTGTTGCTCTTGCCACCGATGCGGTTCATGGCCACGGCCAGCGTGGCATGGGCTTCGGTGCTGATGGAGCCCAGCGACATCGCGCCAGTGACAAAGCGCTTGACGATTTCTTTGGCCGACTCGACTTCGTCAATCGGGATGGCTTTGGACGGATCGATTTTGAACTCGAACAGGCCGCGCAGCGTCATGTGGCGGCGGCTCTGGTCGTTGATGAGCTGGGCGTATTCTTTGTATGTGTTCCAGTTATTCGAACGGGTGGAATGCTGCAGCTTGGCAATCACATCGGGCGTCCACATATGGTCTTCGCCGCGAACGCGCCAGGCGTACTCACCGCCAGCGTCCAGCATGTTGGCCAGCACCGGGTCGTCGCTGAAAGCAGCCTTGTGCATGCGCAGCGCCTCTTCGGCAATCTCGAACACGCCCATGCCCTCGACCTGGGTAGCCGTACCCGTAAAGAATTTATCGACGGTGCTGCGATTCAGGCCAATCGCCTCGAACAGCTGCGCGCCGCAGTAGCTCATGTAGGTCGAGACGCCCATCTTGGACATGATCTTGGACAGACCCTTGCCGATGGCCTTGGTGTAGTTGTACACCGCTTTTTCGGTACTTAGCTCGCCCGGCAGGCCGCTGGACAATTCGGCCAGCGTTTCCATCGCGAGGTAAGGGTGAACCGCCTCGGCGCCATAACCGGCCAGCACGGCAAAGTGATGCACTTCGCGCGCCGATCCGGTCTCGACCACCAGTCCGGCGGTGGTGCGCAGGCCTTCCTTCACCAGGTGCTGGTGGATGGCTGACAGCGCCAGCAAGGCTGGAATCGCGACCTGGCTGGCCGTCATGGCGCGGTCGCTGACGATCAGGATATTTTTACCGCTCTTGATCGCATCGACGGCTTCAGCACACAGCGAAGCCAGCTTGGCTTCCACGCCTTCCCGGCCCCAGGCCAGCGGATAGGTGACGTCCAGGGTGTAGCTCTTGAACTTGCCCTGGGTGTGCGCCTCGATGTCGCGCAGCTTTTGCATGTCGGCGCTATTGAGCACAGGCTGGCTGACTTCCAGCCGCATCGGCGGGTTGACCTGGTTGATGTCCAGCAGGTTGGGCTTGGGTCCGATGAAGGACACCAGCGACATCACGATGGCTTCGCGAATCGGGTCAATCGGCGGATTGGTCACCTGCGCGAACAGCTGCTTGAAGTAGTTGTCGAGCGGCTTGTTCTTGCTGGACAGTACGGCCAGCGGGCTGTCGTTACCCATGGAACCGGTGGCTTCTTCGCCATTGTTGGCCATGGGGGACATCAGGAATTTGATGTCTTCCTGGGTGTAGCCGAAGGCTTGCTGGCGGTCCAGTAATGACACTCCCCCGTGGCTCCCCACTGCGTGTGCATCGCCTCCCCCCTCGCCGGGGGCGGCGCTGGCAGACCGGCCAAGCCGGTCTGCGGCGCTCTGGCCTGAAGATTCCTTAGCGCTTGATGCCACATCGTCAAGCTTGATACGCAGGTTTTCAATCCATTGCTTGTAGGGTTTGCTGTGCGCCAGCGTGGCCTTGATCTCTTCGTCATCGACGATGCGGCCCTGCTCCAGGTCAATCAGGAACATCTTGCCGGGTTGCAGACGCCATTTGCGAATAATTTTGTGCTCCGGAATTGGCAATACGCCCGACTCCGAAGCCATGATGACCAGGTCATCGTCAGTAATGCAATAGCGTGAAGGGCGCAGGCCGTTGCGGTCCAGCGTCGCGCCAATCTGGCGGCCGTCGGTGAACACAATAGACGCCGGGCCATCCCATGGCTCCAGCATGGCGGCGTGGTATTCATAGAAGGCTTTACGCCGCTCGTCCATGGTGGTGTGCTGCTCCCACGGCTCGGGAATCATCATCATCACCGCCTGGCTGATCGGGTAACCCGCCATCGTTAGCAATTCCAGGCAGTTGTCAAAGGTGGCGGTGTCGGACTGGTCGGCAAAGCTGATGGGGTAGAGCTTTTGCAGGTCAGCACCCAGCACCGGCGAAGACATCACCCCTTCGCGCGCCTTCATCCAGTTGTAGTTGCCCTTGACGGTGTTGATCTCGCCGTTGTGCGCAACGTAGCGGTAGGGGTGGGCCAGCGGCCATTCGGGGAAGGTGTTGGTCGAAAAGCGCTGATGCACCAGACCCAGCGCGGAAACGCAGCGCTTGTCTTTCAGGTCAAGGTAGTAGGTGCCCACCTGGTCGGCCAGCAGCAGGCCTTTGTAGACGACGGTGCGGCTGGACATGCTGGGGACGTAATATTCCTTGCTGTGTGTCAGGTGCAGGTTCTGGATCGCCGCGCTGGCGGTCTTGCGGATCACATACAGCTTGCGCTCCAGCGCATCCTGCACGATCACGTCGTTGCCGCGGCCAATGAAAATCTGGCGCAGTATGGGTTCCTTTTCGCGCACGGTCGGCGACATCGGCATGTCGCGATTCACTGGCACATCGCGCCAGCCCAGCAGCACTTGGCCCTCAGCCTTGACGGCGCGTTCAAGCGCCTGTTCGCAGGCCAGGCGCGACGCATGTTCCTTTGGCAAAAACACCATGCCTACGCCATATTCGCCCGGTGGCGGCAGCGCAACGCCGTGCCCGGCCATTTCTTCGCGGTACAGCGCATCCGGCAGCTGGATCAGGATGCCGGCGCCGTCACCCATCAGCTTGTCAGCGCCCACCGCGCCCCGGTGATCGAGGTTTTCAAGAATCTTCAGCGCCTGCTGAACAATGCCGTGCGACTTGTGACCTTTGATGTGCGCCACAAAACCGACGCCGCAAGCGTCATGCTCGTGGGCACCGGCGTACAAACCGTGTTTTTCAGCGTGTTTGATTTCAGCATCAATCGTCATGGCAGTTTCCTTTAGCGAGAGCATGAAGGATAGTGCACCGCAACAATCTTGCCAAGTACTTTAATTAGGGTCAGATTCCAATTAATTCCCACCTGATTTATTCAGGCATTAATTAGGGACATATCAAACTACTTCGGTGCTTCGATGACATGGCATGGCATGGCGGGCGCGGAAGTGCGTGGGTCAGCCGTTTGTTTTGAGTTTGGGTAATATCGACCGTGTCGGCCGTCCCGCCTGGCCTTTCACCACACGCCGGTCGGTGCGCTTTTGCAGATCAGTCACAAAGCTTTCTTCACCCAGCGCCCAGCCATTCAACGCGGAGCGCGTCAGGTCAGCCTGCTGTGCGGGCGTGATCCCTGCGCGCACCAGTTCGGCATAAGCCGCCTCGCGCGCGAAAGGCGTATTGCCCAGAGCCCAAAACAATGAGTGAGGACTAACAATCTTATCGTCGCGCTGCCCGATGTAATGGCCGTGGCTCGACCAGGGGTAGTCTTTGGCCTCCCGCGTCATCCCCGCCCGCACCGGGTTCAGGTCGATATAAGCCATGCAGGCCAGCAGGTAACGGTCCGTCTGAATCAGCGTCGAGCGGTAACGCCCTTCCCACAA
>JAYWDL010000360.1:0-10891 GCA_043779865.1 Polaromonas sp. | reverse complement strand
CGCCATCCGGATTGCCCGCGATGACTTTCATGGCGAGTGGAATTATGTCATTTCACCTAACCCATAAAAGTCCATGTTATTTATTTATGGCTCCTAAGGTCAAAGCGGCCTATAACGAGCATAATGCCAACGCACTTTACCAATTAATGGGGCCAATGGGTAAAGCTCAAATATCCGAAGAGACCGCTTCTCTGCAAATGGAGCCAATATTTAAAAGTTTAGGTGACATTCAAAATGGCTTCTATGTACAACACCAATTTTTGGGCCAACTGGGTCTTTATAAATTCTTTGCCTTAAATTTTTCTATCAAATACGAAAAAGCCCAGAAGGGTATTGCAACTATTACAGTAATAGATGATGGCAAGTCATATCAGATTAATGGCATGACGTTTAATCGGCTTTGATTACGGGAAGCATTGGGGTCTTGCATGGCAACATTTCCATTCCCCCGTTCTGGCGAATGAATTTGCACTGCCGTCACGAGCGCCAGCCTGATATTTCTCAGCACACGGTAACGCTGGCCCCTTCACCACGCGCCGCGATCACCCCAATCTCATAAACCGTCTCGCCCGCCTCGCGCAGCATGGCGGCGCAAGCTTCGGCGCTGGCGGCGTCGATCACCACGACCATGCCGATGCCGTTGTTGAAGGTGCGGTTCATTTCAAAATCGGAAATGGCGGCGGTGGCTTGCAGCCAGGCAAACAGCTCGGTTTGCGGCCAGCTGCCTTTGGTCAGGTGCGCCGCTATGCCCTCGGGCAGCACGCGGGGAATGTTTTCCAGCAGGCCGCCGCCGGTGATGTGGGCCAGCGCCTTGATCGGATGTGCTGCCAGCGCGGCCAGCACATTCTTGACATACAGGCGAGTCGGCTCCATCAGGGCTTGCTTGAACGGCTTGCCGTCCAGCGTGGCGGGCAGATTGCTGCCCGCGCGCTCAATGCATTTGCGAACCAGGCTGAAACCGTTGGAATGCACGCCGCTGCTGGCCAGACCGAGCACCACGTCGCCGGGTTTGACGTCCTTGCCGGTCAGGATTTTGGACTTTTCCACGACACCGACCGCAAACCCGGCCAGGTCGTACTCGCCGGCCGGGTACATGCCGGGCATTTCAGCGGTTTCGCCGCCAATCAACGCGCAGCCGCTCAACTCGCAACCCTTGGCAATGCCGCCGACCACGGCTGCGGCGGTGTCCACGTCGAGCTTGCCGCAGGCAAAGTAGTCCAGAAAAAACAGTGGCTCGGCACCCTGCACCAGCACGTCGTTGACGCTCATGGCGACCAGGTCTATGCCCACGGTGTCGTGCATGTTCCACTCAAAGGCCAGGCGCAGCTTGGTGCCGACGCCGTCGGTGCCGCTGACCAGCACCGGTTCCTTGTAGCGCTTGGGCACTTCAAACAGGGCGCCAAAGCCGCCAATGCCGGCCAGCACGCCTTCGCGCATGGTCTTTTTGGCCAGCGGCTTGATGCGCTCAACCAGGGCGTCGCCTGCGTCAATGTCAACGCCAGCGTCTTTGTACGAAAGGGGGTAGGTAGTCATGGTTTCAGGCTTTAATGCGGTGAGGGCGTAGCGTGGTCTGGTGGGAGGCATTGCAGTCTGGAGCAGCCCTGCAAGCCCGATAGAATCCAGCCTGAGATTCTAAAGGCTACACCTGTGGCTCCTGCCAGCTTCCTGCAGCCAGCTCATTCCAAGGTTTTATGCAACTTACTTCTGCCGCGCAAAGCACAGAGACCTGGCGTCTGATCACTGCCTTGGTGCCACCGGCTACGATTCATGGTGTGCGGGCCAGTGACAGGCTCAACGCGCTGTACCGGACATGAGCATCGCAATGACCGTCATGAAACAACTCGCACTGGACATCGGACTGGCGTCAGACCCCTCGTTTGCCAATTTTTGCGCCGGACCCAATGAAGAGGCTGTCAGGCAGCTTGAACGCTGGTCCGGCAGCCCCTTGCACTCGCCCGTGCCGACCTACCTGTGGGGTGAAGAAGCCAGCGGCAAGACCCATTTGCTCAAGGCGGTCAGCCAAGCCTTGCGCGGGCAGGGCGCTTCCAGCGGCTGGATGGATGCGTCCATGATGGAGCCACCCGAGTTCAACGAGTCCTGGTCTGCCGTGATCATGGACGACTGCCACCTGTATACGCCAGTGCAGCAGCGGGCCGCCTTCAACTGGTTTGTCAATGCGCTGAGTACCGATGATGGACAGCCGCGATGGGTACTCGCGGCTGGCAATGTGCCGCCCGCTGACCTGACCTTGCGCGAAGACTTGCGAACCCGCCTGGGCTGGGGAAATGTGTTTGCCCTGCAGGCCTTGACCGATGCAGAGCGGCGCGCCGTGCTCAAGCGTGAAGCCGATGCACGCGGCGTGTTTCCAAGCGATGAAGTCATGGACTTCATGCTGACGCGCTTTTCCCGCGATCTGGGAAGCCTCATGCAACTGCTCGACAAGCTCGACAGCTATGCACTGCAAACCAAGCGCGTCATCACGATTCCGCTGATCAAGTCCATGCTGGAGAGTGAATGACAGTTCAGGTGAATACGGGCAAAACAGGCAAGACGCACGGCGTGCGCCGCGCCGGGCCGCCCCAAGCAAGCACAGCCCCCTCGAGGGGCAGCGCATTACACGAAGTGAAAAGCGTGGGGGCACGTCGTATCGGAATTGCCATTTTTGACCTGGATCACACCTTGATCCCGATTGACTCCGATTACGAATGGGGCGAGTTCACCATCGCGCTGGGCTGGTGCGAGGCCACGGAATTCAAGCGCCGCAACACCGAATTCTTTGAACAGTACCGGGCCGGCACACTGGATATTCACGCTTATGTGCGCTTCGCCACGCAGGCCATCCGGGAACAGGGTGCTATAAAATCAATAGCTGCTCATGCCCGGTTCATGCGCGAGATCGTCCAAAAAACCATCACAAATCAGGCTCGGGAACTGGTCGAGCAGCACCGTGCAGCCGGTGACGAACTGATGATCGTGACGGCCACGAACGAATTCGTGACGCGGCCGATTGCCGAGGCCTTTGGCGTGCAAGAGCTGATCGCGGTGGAACTGGAGCGTGACGCGCAGGGCAACTTGACGGGCGAAATCAGGGGCACGCCTTCGGCCCGCGAGGGCAAGGTCACGCGCATGGAGCAGTGGCTGGCAGCGCGCAAGCTGGGCTGGAACGATGTGGAAACCACGTTTTACACTGATTCCCTTAACGATCTGGCGTTGCTGGAAAGGGCTACCTGGCCGGTTGCCACCAATCCGGACGAGCGTCTGCGGGCTATCGCCATTGAGCGTGGATGGCGCATACTTGACCTGTTTTAGTCAGTCAGTAGCAGTACTTGCCTACAGGCCACTACGGTTTGACCCGGGTTAATCAGACAGGGACAAATCTGCCTGTAACGCGATGGCGACAGGTTCCGCTTTAATCAGCCGGGGACAGAACTTGCTGCAACACAGCTGCGGTCTTTCCCGCAAAAATTTAAAATTTCATGATCAAAAAATTTATCGACAAGCTGTTTGGCAAATCAGGCAGTGCAGAAGCCGGCTCCAGCCGGGTCAAAAAGTCCCCCTTCGGCAAACGTCACGACATTGAGGTTAAAGACCACGGCATCGACCCCAGGCTGGTCGATGACCGTGCCATGGATGTAGTGCACACGCTCAAACAGGCCGGTTTTCAAGCCTATATCGTCGGTGGCGCCGTACGCGATTTGCTGGTCGGCCTGCGGCCCAAGGATTTTGACGTCGCCACCGACGCCACGCCCGAGCAGGTCAAGAGCCTGTTTCGCCGTGCCTTCATCATTGGCCGGCGCTTTCGCATCGTTCACGTCATCTATGGCCGGGGCCGCGAGCATGAAGTCATCGAGGTCTCGACTTTCCGCGCGCACCTGGACAGCAGCCTGGCCGAGCAGGTTGGCGGCAACGAGCGGACCAGCAAGAGCGCACTCGCCGGCATGAAGCACGCTGTGCATGCGTCCGGCCGCGTGCTGCGCGACAACGTCTGGGGACCGATGGAAGAAGACGCTGCGCGGCGCGACTTCACCATCAACGCCATGTACTACGACCCAGAAACCCAGATCGTCGTTGATTACCACAACGGCATTGGCGATGCGAAGAAAAAAATCGTCCGCATGATCGGCAACCCGGCGCTGCGTTACCGCGAAGACCCGGTCCGCATCATTCGCGCCGTGCGTTTTGCCGCCAAACTCAGTGCGCTGGGCTTCAGGTTTGAAGAAAAAACCGCTGCGCCGCTGAGCGAAATGCGCGGCCTGCTGGCCGACGTGCCGCAGTCGCGCCTGTTTGACGAAATGCTCAAGCTGCTGCAAACAGGTCATTCGCTGGCGAGCATCGAACAGCTCAAGACGCTTGGCCTGGGCACCGGCATTTACCCGCTACTCGACGTGGTGGTCGAAATGGCCGACGACCCGTTCCTGAAGCTGGCCTTGCAGGACACTGACCGCCGGGTGGGCGAAGGCAAACCGGTCGCGCCCAGCTTCTTGCTGTCGTGCGTGCTCTGGTCCGATGTGCGCCACGGCTGGGACCAGCGCCTGCAGCGCGGCACGCCTGCCATGCCGGCATTGCAGGACGCGATTGACGAGGCTTTTAACGCCAAAATTGGCGATGTCTCGGGTCGCGGCAAGCTGGGAATCGACATGCGCGAAATCTGGACGATGCAGCCGCGTTTTGAAAAGCGCGTCGGCAGCTCGCCGTACTCGTTGCTGGACCAGCCGCGCTTTCGCGCTGGGTTCGACTTTTTGCGCCTGCGCGGTCAGATTGGCGAGATTGATCCTGCGCTGGCCGAGTGGTGGGAAAAATTCAGCACCGCCTACGACGACGAGCGTCACGCCATGATTGAAGAGGTCCGTGAGGCGCAGATAAAAAAACCGCAGACGCCGCGGGTCCGGGTGAAGCGCGTCGATGCGCAAGCGGCAAGCCCGGCTGGCATCTCGCCTGTCAGTTCGGTTGGCACCCAGCGTTCCATGCCTGATTCGGTGGAGCCGTCTGTAGGCGAGGGCGATGCCACGCCAGCAAAAAAACGCCGTCGCCGCCGCAAGCTGTCGGATACCACTGCTTCCGCAGCGCAAGGCGAAGGAAGCTTTGAAAGTGCTGCCAGCGAGCGTCCAGCGCCGGACGCTACTTCCAGCGCTTGAGTGGGCTGACCGCCATGCGTAGTAGCAAGCTTTCAGCCGGTGCTGCGGGCCAGCACAACATGGTTAGCGCCTATGTGGCCTTGGGTGCCAACCTCGGCGATGGGGTAGCTGCGCTTCAGCAGGCTGTCAAGGCGCTGGGTCGCCTGCCGCTCACGCGAATGCTTCAAGCTTCGAGTTTTTACAAAACCGCATCGCTGGACACCAGTTCAGGCAGCGAAGCTCGCGCGCCGGTTCCTGACTACGTCAATGCAGTGGTGGCGCTTGAAACTGCCTTGAGCGCACCCGCTCTGCTCGATCAGTTGCAACAGCTTGAATTGCAGGCCGGGCGCGAAAGGCCTTACCTCAATGCGCCGCGCACACTGGACCTGGATCTGCTGTTGTATGGCAGCGCCCGCATTGAGTCGGCCCGGCTGACGGTGCCGCATCCGCGCATGATGCTGCGGGCCTTTGTACTGGTGCCGCTGGACGAGATTGCGCCGGACAGGGTGAGCGCTGAACAGCTCGAATCCGTTCAGCACCAGGCTATTGAGCGGCTGGGCGAGCTTGCGGTTTAAGGCGCCAGCCGTTCACGCAGCCAGCTGGCATCGTCCTGCAGCGTGTAGCGCAGGCGGTCATGCAGACGGCTTTTACGGCCTTGCCAGAACTGCCAGTTGTCGGGCTTGAGGCGGTAGCCGCCCCAATGCGGCGGGCGCGGCGGCTGCAACAGGAATTTCGCACCGTACCTGGCGGCATTGGCCACCAGCACGCCACGGCCTGAAATCACTTCGCTTTGCGGGCTGGCCCAGGCGCCAATCCGTGAATCCAGCGGCCGGCTATTGAAGTAGTCATCGCTTTCTTCTTCAGAGACTTTTTCGACCATGCCTTCGATGCGTACCACCCGCTCCAGCTCGACCCAGTGAAACTGCAGCGCCGCATAAGGGTTGCCCGCCAGTTCCGTGCCTTTGCGGCTGGCGTAGTTGGTAAACCAGACAATGCCGCGCGCATCAAAACCCTTGAGCAGCACAACGCGAGTGGACGGGCGCAAGTTGCTGGCGACGGTGGCCACTGTCATCGCATTGGGTTCGGGCACCTGCGCCGCGATGGCTTCGCTGAGCCACTGGTCAAATTGATTCAGCGGATCCGCATGTGAAGCGTCTTCATTAAGCTCGGCGCGCTCGTAGCTCTTGCGAAGGTCGGCGATGGAGGATGGGCTGTCAGGCATGGCCAAAGTATAAAGTCAGGCCAGCATCGCCCTTTAGCGCTTGACCAGCGTGAGCAACTTGCCGAGCGCTTCGTCGTTAATGCCCAGCGTACGCAGTTTGTCGTAGGTTAGTTGTGCATAGTCGCGCGTCGTGCCGTAGCGTCCGTTGGCACTCGAAAATATCTGCCGGTAGTGCTCTTCGCTGAGTACTCCGGCGTGGCTGGGGCTGCGTTTTGACAAGGTAAAGGCCAGCGCCCTGACATCGCCATGCGCGCTGCGGCAGCGCAGCCACTTCGGGTCGTACACCCCATTGGGCATTTCGCGTTCCCACAGGGCAGGCAGTGCAGCAGCCACGCGGTTCTGCGGCAGGCGAAACGCCACACCTTTGCAACTGCCGCCGGGCAGCAGGCCAAACACCAAACCCGGAAGTGCAGGCGTTCCGCGATTCAGGCGGCTCCACATCTTCAATGCGCGGTGGTAGCCATGCAGGGTGGCAAAACGCTCTTCCGCAAATTCGAACTCGGGCCGCCAGATCAGCGACGCATAGCCAAAGACCCACAGGTCAGTCTGGCCACCCCATTCTTGCATCACCGTCCTAAGCATGGCAGCCGGATCTCGGCTGCAAGCAGTTTCAGGGAAGGGGTTGGCTGGTGTCTGCACAGCCGCACTTTACAATAACGCCAGACGTTTTTAAATGGGATTCATGATGTTTTCTCAGGATGATGACAGCCAGCAACGCGTGGCCTTGTTTCTGGTTTTTGGCCTTGTTGCGCTGGTCGTCGCCTCGGTTCTTGTTTTTGGTGTCTACAACCGCGGCTCACTTGTCAAAACGGGAGACGCTGCCTTGCTGGTGACCGTGGTTAAGGAGCCTGCAAGCCCTGCGCCATCGTCAGGCTTGTCCAGCTTCGCGCAAGCTGCTTCTGACGCAGCCAGCGTCAGGGTTGAACAGGGTGTGGTCAAGTTTTATTTCGCGTCTGGCAAGACAGATCTTGCCGCTGGTGCCGGCGAAGCCCTGGCCGATTTGGTCAAAGGGGCCCAGCCGGGCCGCAAGCTGGCGGTCTCGGGTTTTCACGACGCCACCGGTGATGCAGTGAAAAATATCGAGCTGGCCAAGAAACGTGCGCTGGCAGTACGTGACGCCCTGAGGGCCGCTGGTGTCGCAGAAGGCCAGATTGAGCTCAGAAAGCCCGAACAGGTGGCAGGCAGCGGCAGTGACGCCGAAGCCCGCCGCGTCGAAATCAGCCTTCAATAAAACCGCAAGCCTTCCGTCCTGGATTGCCAGACTACTAAAACCCGCAGCGGCGTCTACCCTGCGGGTTTTTTCCATGGCGCGTTTGGTAACCGCAAGGTAACCATAACAGGCTCAAACTGGCGCCAGTCTGGTTACCATAGGTCTTGTAATAAAGTTACCTCTCCGTTCTGGGGGGATCGATTCAAAGGTGCATAGCATGGCGCTTCATTCAGCAGTTTTAGACATCACCGCCCGCATCGCCGAGCGCAGTTGCCCGACGCGCAGCGCCTATCTGGCGCAGTTGCAGGCATACAGCACACGCCAGCCCAGCATGGACCGCATGGGCTGTGCCAATATCGCCCATGCGGTGGCCGGCATGCCGCTGGACGACCGCTTCAAGATCGTGACCGAACGCGCACCCAACATCGGCATCGTCACCGCCTACAACGACATGCTGTCGGCGCACACGCCGTTGCAAAGCTACCCGGCGCTGATCAAGGACGAGGCGCGCAGGCACGGCGCAACGGCGCAGGTGGCGGGCGGCGTGCCAGCGATGTGCGACGGCGTCACGCAGGGAACGAGCGGCATGGAGCTGAGTCTTTTCAGCCGCGACGTGATTGCCATGGGCACGGCGGTGGCTCTGTCGCACGACATGTTTGATGCGGCGCTGATGCTCGGCGTCTGCGACAAGATCGTACCGGGCCTGCTGATTGGCGCGCTGCAGTTCGGCCATTTACCCACCGTGTTTGTGCCGGCAGGCCCCATGCCTTCGGGCCTCCCCAACAAGGAAAAAGCCCGCGTGCGCGAACAGGCCGCGCAGGGGCTGGTCGGGCGGGAAGGCCTGCTGGACGCCGAACTCAAGTCCTATCACAGCCCCGGCACCTGCACCTTTTATGGCACGGCCAACAGCAACCAGATGCTGATGGAGTCCATGGGCCTGCATGTGCCAGGCACCGCGTTTGTCGCGCCGGGTGGCGAGCTGCGCGACGAACTGACACGCGAGGCCACGCGCACCGTGCTTGGCATCATCAAGTCAAAACGCTTTGCGCCGATTGGCCAGATCGTCAATGAACGCGCCATCGTCAACGCCATGGTGGCGCTGCTGGCCACGGGCGGCTCGACCAACCACCTGATTCATTGGGTCGCAGTGGCGCATTCGGCTGGCATTGTGATTGACTGGAATGATTTTTCAGCCTTGTCCGAGGTCGTTCCCTTGCTGACGCATGTGTACCCCAACGGCAGCGCCGACGTGAACGAGTTCCAGGCCGCAGGCGGCACCGGGCTGGTGATTCGCGAATTGCTCGATGGCGGCTTCATGCATGAAGACGTACTGACGGTGCGCGAAGGCGGCATCCGCGAATACACTCGGGAGCCGGCGCTGAATGGTACTTCGCTTGCCTGGCATGACGCGGGGGACTCGAAGGACGAAACGATTGTGCGACCCGTCGCGAATCCGTTCAGCCCGACCGGCGGCCTCAAGCTGCTGCAGGGCAACCTCGGCCGAAGTGTCATCAAGGTGTCTGCCGTGCCCGATGACCGGCATGTCATTGAAGCGCCCGCCCGGGTGTTTGATTCGCAGGAAGCCTTGCAGCTGGCGTTTAACGCTGGCGAGCTGGCGCGCATGTGCGAGGAAAACGCTGCACGCGGCGTGGTCTGCGTGGTGCGCTGGCAGGGTCCGCAGGCCAACGGCATGCCCGAACTGCACAAGCTCACGCCGCCCCTGGCAGTGCTGCAGGGCAAGGGTTTCAAGGTGGCGCTGGTCACAGATGGCCGCATGAGCGGCGCCTCAGGCAAGGTGCCCGCCGCCATCCACGTCTGGCCTGAAGCCGCTGCAGGCGGCCCGCTGGCCAAGGTGCGCGATGGCGACGTGATCCGCGTCGATGCGCTCACGGGCGAGTTGCGGGTGCTGGTGGATGACGCCGAATGGGCCGCGCGGCCGGTGGATGTCATGCCGGAGGATTTGCGCCAGCGCAACGGCATCGGCATGGGTCGAGGATTGTTTGCCGGTATGCGCCGCCATGCGCTGACGGCTGAAGAAGGAGCTGCATCGTGGATGTGACCATCAATATCAGCAGCAAACTGAGCGCCTTGCAGGTCATGCAGGATGCCCCGGTGATTCCCGTGATCGTGCTGAGCGACGTCAAACAGGCGGTGGCACTGGCGCGCGCGCTGGTGGCAGGTGGCATCCGGATGCTCGAAGTTACCTTACGCACGCCGCAGGCGCTGGCCTGCATTGAAGCGATTGCGCGCGACGTGCCCGAAGCCGTGGTGGGTGCGGGTACGGTGCGTAGCGCCGCCGACGCGCAGGCCTGCGCCATGGCCGGTGCCCGTTTTGCCGTGAGCCCCGGCTATACCCATTCGGTGGGTCAGGCCTGCCGTGATGCCGGCTTGCCCTTGTTGCCCGGCGTGGCCACCGGCAGCGAAATCATGGCAGCGCAGGAAGACGGGTTGACTGATCTCAAGTTTTTCCCCGCCATGCAGGCGGGGGGATCCGCCATGCTCAAGGCTTGGGGCGGGCCGTTCGGCGACGTGCGGTTTTGCCCGACAGGTGGCGTATCGATGGCCAATGCTGCAGAATTTTTGGCGCTGCCCAACGTAGTCTGCGTCGGTGGGTCATGGCTCACGCCTGCAGAGGCGCTGGCCCGTGGTGACTGGTCGCACGTCACCGCCCTGGCTTTGCAGGCTTGTCAGTTTGAGAGATAAAGGCACACGGCAGTGCCAGTGGCTCGGAGATATCAAGACCCGGGTCCCGCCAAGCCCTGTTTGCGCTGGCCGTTCCTGACCTTGGGCCGCTGAATGCGTATCCGTCTCACACGGGCTGCTCCGGGCCTGAATCATCTCCAGGCTCATGCTGCATTGCCAAACGCTATGGCCATTTCGCGCAGCTTGAACTTCTGCAACTTGCCGCTGGGCGTTTTTGGCATGTCCTGCACGAGCTCCAGCCGTTCGGGGTGGTACTGTCGGGTCACCTGATGCGTTGAGGGAAATAGGCTCATGTCCTCCAGCATGAAGTTGTGACTTGGCTTGCTCGTGACAAACGCGCAGGCTTTTTCGCCTAAACGAGCATCTGGATAGCCCACGATGTCCACCATGGCGACGGCTGGGTGCTGGTAAAGAAGGTTTTCAATTTCCACGACAGGAATGTTTTCCCCACTGCGGATGATGAGGTCCTTGCTCCGGCCGTTGATACGGACATACCCTTCGCTGTCCAGGTAAGCCAGGTCGCCAGTGTCAAACCAGCCATTGGCTCCACTGCGTGGCCGCCTTGGGCTTGGCTTGCGTGGTCAGATCCACCAGGCGCGCCACGTCGACAGTCACTGGCGGCGCGCCGCGCGGCAGGTCGCG
>JAYWDL010000359.1:0-3919 GCA_043779865.1 Polaromonas sp. | reverse complement strand
ATTTCGGTCATTTAAAACACCTTTAATAACTCAATTTCTTTGGTCAAACCCTGCAGCAAACCGCACCGCCGTCAAACTCGCACGGATTGAAGCTCGCTAATAGCGCAGGACGGGAAAATTCAAACGATGACACAGGAAGGCGAAATTTCTTGCTTCGCACAAATGTCTTTCCAGTTTATTAACGGAATTTCACGCCTACGCGCCTCAGCCGCCAAAGCCAGGCAAGCCTGGCGCTCATTGTTGCGCCAACTGTCCGGGTGTAATGGACTACCGGGATGAACACCCACTTCGAGAGCACCGTCGAACTCACGGTCCAGTATTTTTTCGACCCATTGGGGATCCTGAGAATTTGTGCTCATGAAGAAATGTGGTGTGGTGACAAAGTTATTCATGATTCTGCGCCGCCAGTATGGCCCCAGCCAATAGGTGGCACTTTTCAGTGGTTTGGTGGTATATTGATTTTGAACATTTCGAACTCTTAACAAGCCGTATTTCGGTAGCGTTTCCGAGAGCGCCCGCACGAAGGGCTTGAACTTGTGTAAATGACCGTGCGAATCCACATGGCTAATGGATACACCGCTATCGATGACGCGCTCGATTTGCGCGGCGATCTCAATGCAGATTTGGTCAACAGGCAGAGTCCCCAAAAGCGCCATCAGCCGTAACTGGTTGGAAGGTCGAAATGCCCCGTCTTCACGGACCAGAGCAGGAATCAAGCGTGGGTCAGCGACAGGGCTCTCAAACGTGTCACGGACGAAAGTTAAATGAACCCCATAAGAGTGTTGTGGATTTTCGCGTGCAAACTTGATTGCCAGATCCGTGGCCGGCATCTTCGGCATGATCGTGGCGCTCGTAAGCGCCCCAGCCACAAAGCACTCAATGGTAGCGAGGGTACTGTCATCGTCGCAGCCAAAATCATCCGCATTAATAATGATTTCACGCGATGTTGTTGCCATGGTTTTTCTCATACTAAATGCCCTTGCAATTGCTTATGGCGTTTGAGACCGCCAGCCTTCGCCTAAGTTTCGGCGTAACGGTGAGCAAAAATAAACGTCGTCCTCTACGTCAACTGCTATTGCCGCATAACAAGAATCAGAACTTAGATGTCGTTGCCAGAGTTTGCTCGTTAAACTGCTTTCGCAACAAGAATCATGCTTTTCCAGAGCCACGGCAATCGCCCGACGCCATAGAACGCCGTTACCTCGAAACCGTTCTTTTCGAGCAATTGGGTAAGGGTTTTGCGACTCCAAAACTTGACATGCCCCCCATGCCATAGGGGCGTGTGGTGCTTGTCCCATTTGTTGAAAACTGACAGCGCCAGATTTTTCAGATACCCGTGGTATGGCGTGGAGATCACAAGATAACCCCCACCGCTGACGATTTTTCGCGCAAAGGCCGGCAGCAAATGCGGCGAGAACAAATGCTCTACAACCTCGGTTGAGACCACCGCGTCAAAGGCCTCGCCTTCAGTGGCCAGCACCGGCGTGGGGTCGTCCTCAACTCCGAGGTGGTAAAAGTTAACACCCGGATGATGCTTTCTAGCGATTTCCACGCCTTGCTTATCGTATTCAACACCAGCAGTTTCATAACCGGCATTACGTAGAGCCCCAACGAGCGCTCCATTTCCCGAACCAAGATCACACACCCGTCTGACGTTCAAGCTGCCCAGTATTCGCAGCACCTCCGGTGTGATGTAGCCACAAGATTCAGGACCTGACGGCGATTGCCATCCGTATTCATTAACCACGTTACTCATAACATTTTCCCTTTCTCGTTTTTCCGCCTTGTGCCTACTTGCTGACACGGATTGCCCGCATACACAGCCCAAGGCTGCGCCAGACTCTTGGGTACAACCGCCCGGGCTCCCAGCACAGCGCCTTCTGGCACCACCACACCCGGGTGAATGAACACCTCCGCACACACCCAGGCGTGCGCACCGATAAAGATAGGTTTGACAACCAACTGGAAGTTGGCGCTGTTGTAATCGTGCGTACCGCCACACAAATGCGCGCCTTGCGAGATTACGGCATAGTCGCCTATCTCGATGTAGTCCATGCAGTAAAGAGTGACGCCGTCTGCCACACCCACAAAGTTACCTAAGCGCAGGTTCCATGGTGCCCAGACCTTGACACCAGGGTACACATGGCAGCCTTCGCCTAACCGGGCACCAAATAAATGCAGCAGCCACGCACGCCACGCGTGGAATGGGCGGGGACTGGGACGAAACAGTAGCGCGTGGACAACGTTCCAGGCCAAGCGACGAAGCCGGTGCCTGAGCGTGAACGAGGGGTTGCGGTAGGGGTCATTCCCCTGAATCATCACCGGGTATGCTCCCCAATGATCTGGACCAACCTCTCTGCCGCTCGCCGAATGTGAAACCGCTGCGCAAAGCACTGGCGCGCCCGCTCAGCCATCTGCGCATAGGCTGCCGCATCCAGCGCCAGCCATCGCCGCAGGTTGCGCACCGTTCCGGCGATGGTGTCGTCATCCACAAACCCGGCGGCGTCTGATTCGATCTCGCGCCAGATGTTGACCTTGTTGCTAATGAGCACCGGCTTGCCGCAGGCCAGCGCCTCGGCCACCACGATTCCAAAATTTTCCTGGTGCGAAGGCAGGCAAAACACCTCGGCCGCGTAGAACGCGCCCCACTTGGCATCACCCTGCAGCATGCCCGGCCAGCTGATTCGGTGGGCAATGCCCAGCCGCTCGGCCTGCGCCTTCAGGTCCGCGGCCCAGCCGGTCTGATCTGGCCCGGCCATGACCAGGTGCAGGCGCTCGTCTTGGCCTGCTACCTGAGCAAACGCGTCCAGCAGTAGATCGCAACCCTTCTTTTCATGAATGCGACTCAGAAACAAAACGATGCGCTTGCCCTGCAGCTGCGGATGCGCGCCCATGAAAGTTTGAGCCAACTCTTGTCCGTTGGGGGGTGGACTGGATGTGCCATAGCCGGATACCGCTTCGTTGGCGCGATACATGCAGAACGACTGTCGCGCCAGCAGGCGCTCTTCTTCACAGGTGAAGATTACGGCCCGTGCATCACGCAGCACACGGTATTCGGCCCACGGCCAGTACAGCCATTTTTTGAGATGCTTAAGCGGATAGGTGTGCTTAAACCACGGGTCCAGCATGCCATGGCTAAAAACGAAGTAAGGCACACCAGTTCCCTGCAACGCTCGCCAGGTCGCGAAGCCGTGGTATTGCCATAACCCTTCGATAATCACCGCATCAAAACGCACCGCATTTGCTCGCAACCACGGCAATAGACGTGGCGTATAGCCGTACCCAAGCTTCGAAGGCCCCAATGCGTGAACAGTGCGTAACTCACTTGTGGCGAGCCATGCAGCATCAGGCGCATCACAGCAGGCAATCTCAACTGAAACCCCGAGATATCTCAAAGGTGCCTGGAGTTGTTTGACACCTTCAATGGGGCCCCCTCCTTGCGGGCTGGTGGATGAGATGACGTGAAGTATCTTCATTTCCTACCCAAAGCAACGCTTGTAAGCGTAGAGTGGATCGCCAAGAATTTTCCAAAGCCTATAAAGGTGTCTTCGCCATTCTTTTTGTACAAACTGATTCCCATAAACCTCGGCAAACAACCTAGCCTGGTCTAACTCATACTGCGCAGCAAACCTCTGCGACCCAGTTATTGATTCAGGATACAGTCTGAAAACCGCCACCTTTTGCATTAATCGGACAACCCTGGCGTTATTCATCACAAATCTAAGCAGCAACTCACCGTCCCAACACGTGCCATTTAATTTATTAAAGCCCCCTACTTTTCGGAATAATTCAGACCTGAAAAACATTCCTTGCTGGAATAGCGTAACGGCGCCATTTACATAACCTCTGGCGGTTACGTTGCTTGGATAAAAGTTTCTTGTTGCAATGCCTTGGGCATTTGCCAATAATCCACCAGCCA
>JAYWDL010000358.1:0-3923 GCA_043779865.1 Polaromonas sp. | reverse complement strand
TGGGCAACAAGGTGGCCAAGGCACAAATTGCGATGATCAAGGTGGTGGCGCCCAACATGGCCTGCCAGATCATCGACTGGGCCATCCAGGCGCATGGCGGCGGCGGCGTGTCAGACGATTTCCCGCTGGCTTACGCGTATGCCCACCAGCGCACCCTGCGACTGGCTGACGGCCCGGATGAAGTGCATCGCGCTTCGCTGGCCAAACTGGAACTGGCCAAACATTTGCTGATTCCCGGCGAAGTTGAAATGCCGATAACACGCGGTAGCTGAGTCGTTCCCCAGCCTTTTCGCGGCGCTTGTAGCTATCAAATAAATAGCTACAAGCGCCCGTCCTTTATGCGCAAGAAGCTGAAAATGCCTTATTCCACTTATGGGCAGGCGGGTGGTCAGCCGGCAGTCAGCAGCGTTGCTCCTCTTGTCTTAAAGTGACGTAAACATCAACAAAGGAAACACCCGTGATCAATGTCTACTCCTGGCCCACGCCCAACGGCCACAAGGTCCACATCATGCTGGAGGAATGCGGCCTTCGGCTGGGCCGCGACTGGCAGGTTTTTCCGGTCAACATCGGTGCTGGCGACCAATTCAAGCCCGCCTTTCTCGCCATGAGTCCCAACAACAAGATTCCAGCTCTGGTCGATCCGAACGGCCCGGACGGCAAGCCCATTTCCCTTTTTGAATCCGGCGCCATCCTGCTTTACCTGGCTTCCAAAACCGGCAAATTGCTGCCCAAGAGTGACCGGCTCAAATTCCAGGTGCTGCAGTGGCTGATGTTCCAGATGGGCAGCGTCGGTCCCATGCTCGGTCAAGCCCACCATTTCCGCATGTATGCACCCGAGAAGATCGAATACGCCGTCAACCGCTATACCAATGAAGCCAGACGGCTCTACGGCGTGATGGACAAACAATTGGCAACCAGTAAGTTCATTGCCTGCAATCAGTACACGATTGCCGACATCGCCATATTCCCCTGGCTGCGCAGCTGGGAAAACCAGGGCATCGACTGGGCCGACTATCCGCACCTTCAAGCCTGGTTTGATTTGATCAGCGCCCGCCCTGCGGTGCAGCGCGGCGTGCAAGTGCTGGCTGATTTGCGCAAACCCTTTCGCGACGACAAAGAGCGAGAAATTCTTTTTGGTAACACGCAGTACCAAAAACGCTGAATGTTTCAACGCGCCCGAAGTTGGGAAAAACTCGGAATCGGCGTTTTACTGATCGCAAGCTTGCCTGGCTTGGCTTGGTTAATCTGCGTGAACTGAGTCTCTGCGGCCATGCCAGAGCTTATCCTGCTGGCCTTTGAAACCAGGAACAGTAAAGTCGATCCGTTGCCTTGAGCCCCCATTCCATTGCGGCACTACGAGCCATGCATGCCGAAGTCTGCTACGGCATGACTTGCAAAACCATGTAACGCCCCATTGGAATGGTGTGCGTCAGGAATAACATGCCGCTATTGAGAAGGAGCATGTATGCCACGCAAGACGAAAACCGTGAAGGCAATCGATGCGGCTCTGCCGCAGATTCCAATAGAGTTGCTGCACCCGCTGTTGACCGGCCCGATGACACCCGAGACGTGGCAGATGTCGTTCGCAGTTTCAAGGTGGCGACGGTCGAGCACACCTTTTGGGCGCAGTACCTGTCCAAACCGGCTAGACCAATGGCGGCCTATCGTTGTCGACACGCCTGTGAATGAGTAAAAAAACGAAGATTGTGCCCGGTGCCAGTCTTTTTTTTATCAGTTGGGCTGGCTAAAGTCAGACCGAATTTTCGGGCGTCAAGGTGCGAAGCCTGGATTTCTGTGGCGCAACCCGCGGACAGGAGGAAACAGTGAACCCAGCGAAGTTTCTGTGGATGGATTTTCGACAGGACACATCCGCCTCCGGGCTTTTCCATTCGCTTGTTCCTTCATACGATGCGCGTGAATTAGTCCATCCGAACGACATCACCCCCGATATTCAGGCTTGTCAACCACATTTTTTGTGTTTCGAGTTTGACATTCCCCTGGCAAACGGTCTTGCTGTTTTGCAGCAGGCCAAACGGCACTACCCCAGCTTGCGAGTATTGATGATCACCGCAAGCCATTCGGAGTCATTCGCGGTCTGGGCATTGCGTTTGGGGGTATGGGATTACCTTGTCAAGCCGTTAACCGCAGGCGACCTTAATACAAGCATTGAGGCCCTTGCCCATCTTTGCCTTCAGCAAAACTATTCCGATTGGCGCATATGTTGGCCTCCGCCATGGTCACGCTCCGAGCATCCGCCGGCAGAACAGCGAATACAACAAGGACATAAAACCTTTGCGGCGCGTGAATTCCTGGAAAAGCATTTCGCGGAAATAGTGCGTCTGCCTGCCGTGGCCGGGCTTTGCCATATGAGTGAATCAGAATTCAGCCGTGTATTCAAGAAAGAGCACGGCCACACTTTCTGTGAATACCTGTTGAAATTTCGTATCAGCAAGGCATGCGAATTGCTGGCGGATACATCGGTTCACGTCAAGACTGTTGCCTTTGAGGTGGGCTTCAACGATCTTTCGTATTTTTCCCGTACCTTTCGCCGTTACACGGGTGTAACGCCATCGCAATATCAGCATGTCTCGGCAACTGATATACCCGTCTCATTCAATTCCTCGCAACAGTCGGCGATTTTCTCCACCCCGATTTGATACGCGATTGACGAGATGTTGCGTACCCATCGCAGGAATGGTGCATGCGCTGAAGAGCACCACCATCAGGCGTCCAAATACAAATACAAACATAAATACACATACGCATACCAAGCCGCAGCATTTGCGCAAGATAGTTTTAGCGTTGCGCAGCATCCTCCTAACTCCTGGCGTTTCCTTTTCCTAAACTCAAAATAGCAGATCGCTCGCAATCTAACGCGGATTCAACGTTGCGGACAGTGTGCTTGCAGGCATGGATAAGTGAGTACGCAGTGCTCATCAACCGTCTGAGTCCTGCACCATTTTTCAGTACTTGCAAAACATCAACTCAGGAGTTCAGCCACATGGCCACCAAAAATACGGGATCCAACCAATCGCGCAACGAATTTCTTCTCGAAGGCAGTCTCACTTTTCAGGAATCGGAAGGTGAGCACCACGATCTTGGCATCAAGGTTTTCGCCTTCGACCGGCTCGGTGAACCGCTCGGTGGAGGGGAGCTGGACGGCAAAGGAAATTTCAAAATGGCGCTGCGTCTGGCCGCGCCGGCAGACATTCAACTGATGGCGGGCCCCGGAACGGATGCGGTGAGTGTCCGGCAGTCATCAAGCTATGTTCAAACTTTCACCGCGAAGGACTGGAGGAAAGAAGGCGCCGGCTTTGTCATCCACCCCAAACTCGTCATCCCGCAATTCATCTGGTGGCCGTGGCGGCCGATACGTATTTGCGTCACAGGGCATGTCCGCAAGATCGACAAGCACCAGGGTCATACGCAAATATGCCCGGTGCCGTTTGTGAAGGTGGAAATATTTGATGTGGATCGGGAAGCCTGCTGGTGGCCACCTATTCGTAATTGGTGGGACACGCTGCTGGACCGGCCAGTGATCCGCATTCCCGATCTGCTCAAGGAGCGTCCATTCCCGCCCAAGCCCTTCCCGAGCCCCGACCCGTCACCGGAACTCCGGCTCGACCCGCGCGTGATCGGCGCGACAAGCGGCTTTTCGCCGGGTGCCGATGTCAGCCTCAATCCCCAGCCCTTGCCGCCGCGGACCAACAGCATGAAGATGTCCGTCAATCCCGATGAAATCCGGAGCTTCAGTCAGCAGTCTGATCAATCGGGATTCTCAGCGGTCAGTCGCGTGGGCGAAGCGCGGCTGATGGATGCTGCAGTCGCCTCACGGCTGGACCGGCTGACCCTGACCTCCAAAATTCCACCGTGGGCCATTTTTCCGCGCTGCTTCTACAGCAAGCAGGTGGTGTGTGAAACCT
>JAYWDL010000357.1:0-3925 GCA_043779865.1 Polaromonas sp. | reverse complement strand
TCTGGCGGCGCCCGGCCCCGATGCGGAACAGTTGGGCCTGATCCTGAACGCTGCCGCCACCGCGCCCGACCACGGTCAGCTGTTGCCTTGGCGCTTCGTGCTGGTGCCGCAGGCGGCGCGTGCCAGTCTGGCCGAGGTCTTTGGTGCGGCCCTGATCGAGCGCGACGCCGCCGCCAGGCTTGACCAGGTGGCGCAGGCACGGGAAAAAGCGCACCGCTCGCCGCTGCTTTTGCTGGTCATCGTCGATGGCCTGCGGGGCGATACCGAAATTGATTTGCTGGAGCGCATCGTTTCTGCCGGCTGTGCGGTGCAGAACATGCTGCTCATGGCCACCGCGCTCGGCTACGGCTCGGCGCTGACCAGCGGCAAGGCTTTGAAGTCCGCCGGCCTGCGTTCGCTGTTCGGCCTGGCGAAGGGCGAACATGCGCTGTGCTTCGTCAGCATCGGTACGGTGCAGTCCCGAAAAACCGCCCGGTTGCGGCCAGCGCCGGCCGACTTTGTGAGTACCCTTTTGCCCGCTGGGGGCGTTGCGCCGAAAAAATAGCGCTGCGTGCCCGCCCTTTGATACAGGCAAAATACTTGGCATGAACGCGTCCATTCTTCAAAACGTCACAAAATGAAAAATCACCCATGAGTGTTCAAAGGCATGATGACTGTGGAGGCTTTTCCGCCAGGATTCAGGGGCGCTCTTTGCAGGTTGCGTTGGACCTGATCAAGCCCAATCACAGTTTCCCCAAATTCCGCCCGTCGGATTGGGTCACCGTCTGTCCCCAGTGCGATTCGTATGCCTTGGGTGCTGAATTTAAGAGGCAGTGGCCTTTTCTCTGTTCCGATGGGGCATGGCGGGTGGTCCGAGACTTCAACAGCACGGCGCGGCAGGCTTCTGATGCGAGGATTCTGACTCTCTGTACGCTGAAGTTCTCTGCGCAGGCGCTGGATGACGCGATTCACCGGGTGCTGGCGGAGGACGAGGTCACGCAGGCACTCGAAGACATGGGGGCGCAACTTGACGAGCGTTCGGATTTTCTCGCCTTTTGTCAGAGCGTTTGTGCCTGGGGCGGTGGCCAGCGTGTTTATGCCAATCTGATCAGGCGAAACGGGGAGACCGAGTTGAGGCGCTGCTTGCAGGATTGGCTGCTTGAAGCGAAAAATAACGACAACATTGAAGAAATCATTGCCCACGGGGTGCGGATTGATGGCTTGGGCGTTTCGTTTGCAAGCAAGCATTTGAGAATGCTCAATCCTCAAAAATATGCGGTGTTGGACAGTGTGCTCAGCGAAGGATTGGGTTTTGCCTTGAATCCCAAAGGCTATTCGCTCTTCATGACGATGCTCCTGGAGTTCAAGGCGAGCCATCAATTGTCCGAAAGCCTGCCCAGGCTGGAAGCGGGTATCTTTTACCTGGTGCGTCAACAGGTGCGTGCTGCAGTGGGCGAGGGGCGGCGAGCTTACGAGCCGACCTCGTCGGTTGACGTATCTGGGAAAATATCCCCATGCGCCTGACCTCCA
The DNA here is from genome assembly GCA_043779865.1 of Polaromonas sp. GTDB lineage: Bacteria > Pseudomonadota > Gammaproteobacteria > Burkholderiales > Burkholderiaceae_C > Polaromonas. The sequence goes on along the minus strand of JAYWDL010000357.1, from coordinate 2,416 downwards.
TCGAACAGCAAACCCTGCATGACGCCAGCCTGCGCTGGTTTGGCGTGCCGCCGCGCCTGTTCGGTTCGCGCGTCGATGACGCGCGCCGTGGCGGCGATATTGACCTCTACATTGAAGCCAGCCTGTCCCCGCAGGATGCTTTTCAGCGCGAAACCCACATGGCGGCTGAGTTGTACCGCGCGCTCGGGGAACGCAAGATTGACATCGTCGTGAACACCGGACGGCTGGATTTGCCGATTTACCGGCTAGCCCGCGAGCAGGGAGTCTGGTTATGAGCTTGCCACTGGACGTTGCGCTGAGCCAATGCGACAGGCATGCCAGCATCATGACTGACGCGCTGAGCCAGATTCCGTCTCCCCTGACGGGGGAGCAATTGCATCAAGCCTCTCCTGAACTGATCCGCCTGCTGGATCAGTTCGTGCTTCGGTTCATCAAGCTGCAGGATACGCTGGGAACGCATGTCCTTCGGCAGTTCGCTGTGCAGGTTCTTGCTGAACCAGTCGAGGATTCGGCTTTTATCGACGTGCTCAATTTACTGGAGCGACGTGGTTACCTGATGGTTGACCAATGGGCGCTGCAGCGCAGTACGCGCAATATCCTGACGCATGAGTATCCCGATGACCCATTGCGCCAGGCGCTGGCTTTGTCGGCTGCACAGGCTGCACAGGCTGCCGCGCGCCAGCTGGTGGAGTGGCTGCGCCACATTCAAGAACGAACGAAAGCCTGACTTATGAACGCCCTTAACATCGCCGAATACATGCAGACCCTCGGTTTGCAGGCAAAAACGGCCTCCGCCCATATGGCGCGTGCGCCGGCAGCTATTAAAAACAGAGCACTCCTGGGCTTGGCCGCGTTGCTGCGGCAGAACCTGGCCACGCTGCAGGCGGCCAACCAGCACGACCTGGACCGTGCTGCCGCCGCCGGTTTGGCCGGGCCTTTGCTCGACCGCCTCAAGCTCAGCCCCAAGGACATAGAAACCGTGGCGCTCGGCTGCGAGCAGCTGGCCGCCATGCCTGACGTGATTGGCGAAATCATCGGCATGAAAGAGCAGCCCAGCGGTATTCGCGTCGGCCAGATGCGGGTGCCAATTGGCGTGTTCGGCATGATTTACGAAAGCCGTCCCAATGTGACGATTGAAGCCGCGTCACTGGCCATCAAGAGCGGTAACGCCTGCATTTTGCGCGGCGGCTCCGAGGCTATCGAGTCCAACAAGGCGCTGGCGGCACTGGTGCAGCAGGCCTTGACGCAGGCCGGACTGCCGATGGACGCGGTGCAACTGGTACACACCACCGACCGCGACGCCGTCGGCCACCTGATTGCCATGCCGCAGTATGTCGATGTCATCATTCCGCGCGGCGGCAAGGGCCTGATCGAGCGCATCAGCCGTGACGCGAAAGTGCCGGTCATCAAGCACCTGGACGGCAACTGCCATGTGTATGTCGATGACCCGTGCGACATCGCCATGGCGGTCAGGATCGCCGACAACGCCAAAACGCAAAAATACAGCCCCTGCAACGCGACCGAAGGCTTGCTGGTGGCGCGCGGCGTGGCGGCGGAGTTTTTGCCGAAGATCGGCGCCATTTACGCGGTCAAGGGTGTGGAAATGCGGTGTGATGAGGCCGCAGCGCATATCCTGCGGGCGCAACCAGCTATTAATTCAATAGCAAATATCGTTTCCGCCAGCGAGCAGGACTGGTACGAGGAATACCTCGCGCCTGTCATCAGCATCAAGGTGGTGGCTGGCGTTGATGAGGCGATTGCCCACATCAACCAGTACTCCAGCCATCACACCGACGCGATTCTGACGCGCGACCACATGCATGCCCAGCGCTTTTTGCGAGAGGTCGATTCGGCCAGCGTGATGGTCAATGCGAGCACCCGCTTTGCCGACGGTTTCGAGTTTGGCCTGGGTGCTGAAATCGGCATCAGCACCGACAAGTTCCATGCGCGCGGGCCAGTCGGCATTGAAGGCCTGACGTCGCTCAAGTATGTGGTGCTGGGGAATGGAGAAGTTCGCGCATAGAGCCCGGTGTCGTTGCCCGGCCGAACTTCAGCGTCCGCCTGCGCGCCATTCAAAACACACTCGCCCTTGGTTGTTGATGCGGATGCTGTGTTGCCCTTTGCGATCCCCTTTCAGCGCATCGAGCCGGTTGCCGGGCGGGATACGCAGGTCGCCAAGCCCGGTAGCGGCATGAATCTGCAGCAACTTCCTGCGCGCAATTCGTTCAAAGTTTTTAAACCGCTTGACCGGACGACTCTGGAAAAGAGCTGCTGTGTCGGCGCAGGCAAACGAATGAATCATGGCTTATTTTAGTTCTGCAAAACAGAATCTGATATACAGATTGGCATGGTTGCGCCAGATATAACTCTCTTGCAACCGCCCGGCCCATCCCAATATCCCTAAAATCCGGTCAGT